>NZ_JAVDTD010000011.1:0-282556 GCF_031455655.1 Sphingobacterium sp. 2149
AATCCTTTAAACAAAAATGACCGAGTAAGGTAAACCCGATACTCAGTCATTTCTTTAGGACTCATTAAAAACTTGAGACTTTTTCAGTGCCCTCAATTCTGCGGGCCTTTTTATTATCAGCGCTATACATTTAAAATAGTGCTATTTTTTTCCATGTTTGTCAATGGCTTTGATTAACTCGTCTTTAGTCATATCATGACGTCCAGTGATTTCCATTTTCTTCGCCATTTCTAAGAGTTCAGCTTTTGTTTTATCTGCGTTTTCCTTTCGTGAACTTTTGGACGAAGAAGCTTTGCTTCCAGTCACTGTAACTGATGTTTTTCCTTTGTCGTTACCTTTGTCGTGCGACTGCCCTTTAGCATTCGTACGGCTTGAATTTTTTGTCGTATTCATAATGTCCGTGTTTATTGTTATTTATAGACTGAACATGTTGCAGCATTTAATAGTTGGCTGTTTAAGTACGTTATCGGATCGTACTATTACCCTTTATTCTTCCTATCCGCAGCAAATTCTTGAATGATAGTTTTATTGAAAACCGGCAGATCATCGGGTGTACGACTTGTGATGAGTTTATCGTCGACTACAACTTCACTGTCTTCCCATAATGCACCTGCATTAATAAGATCCATTTGAATGGCTGCGACAGAGGTAATCTTTTTATCACGTACCAAATCTGCATTAATCAACAATTGTGGCCCGTGGCAAATTGCTGCAATCGGTTTATCCCGTTCCCAAAACGCGTTGATCAAGGCAATAGCCGTTTTATTTGTCCTCAATTTATCGGGACTTATTACTCCTCCGGGAAGAAGTAATGCATCATATCGATCCTCCTCTGCTTCTTGGAGAGCAACATCGACTGGATAATCATTTGACCACTCATCTCCACTCTTTGCTCTGACTTTTCCATTAACAGGCGATATAATGTCCGTCTTTGCACCCGCGTTTTCCAGTGCTTCTTTAGGGCTTGTTAGTTCAATTTCTTCAAATCCATCCGCAACTAATATGGCGATCCGCTTATTCTTTAAATTTTCCATGTAATTAAATTTTACTAATATTCTTTATTTACTTTTATATAACGGATCTAAATCATTTAAAGTTTTAAATAAGATAATTTAAGCGTGGACATTTCGGCTAGTCTGTTCCTAAATTGCTTTGATTAAATCTAAATCCCCAATCTTAAAATAACGAATGAACCACTTATCTCGCTAAATATCAATAAGAGCGTAGGCAATATCGTTTCCATGATGAGCTTTCAGGACAGGAACTGCTACGTTATAAATCGGTATTCCGGTGGGCGATAAAGCTTTGAATTTTCCAGCATGTGCATGCCCGTGGAAGGCAGCGCAGACTTTACGACGTTGCAGCGGCTCCATTAAATGTGTAGAGCCTAAAAATGGATAGATCTGTTCGGGTTCTCCTAATACAGTCTCTGCTATAGGTGCGTAATGGAGCAAAGCGACTTTTTTTATATCCGCATGTTCTTGCTCAAGCCGCGCCAACGCGCGATCCAACAGCAAAGACTCATTGACAGCTTCCTGAACAAAACTTTTCATGGCGTCTTCGCCAAACATTGATAACATGTAGCGGTCAAATCCACCACCAAAACCTTTCACGCCCGCAAATCCAATATTTTCGATTACAATGGCTTCGCCGTCCAGAACAGTAATTTTATTATCAATCAAAATCTGGCGGATCTGTTTCTGTCGTCCTTTTTCATAATCGTGGTTACCTAATACTGCCAGCACAGGAATTTTTAGGGACTGCAGTTCTGAGACAAGTAACTCCGCTTCTTCTTCATCGCCAGTGTCGGTTAAATCACCACATAATAGTAGGACTTTGGCCTTTTCTGAAATTTCTTCAAAAGCTATTTTCCATTTTCCCTGCTGATTTACATTCATATGTATATCACCCAAGGCGGCTATCGTTGTTTTGGTCATATCAAACAGTTTTTATAGTATACGATTTATAGTCCCATTCTTTAATGTCAATCTCGTATTGCGTTTGGTCAATTAGCGGCCCCAAGCATACTTTTTCGAGGCATGGGGGTAATTCATACTGACCCGCTGCGCGCATGAGAAGCTCGTCGAATAGGTCTTTTGGGATAATGTCGCGATAATCATGTGGATACGTAAATTGAAAAATAAGTATTTGTGCAAGTAACAGATGCCAATGCTGATCCATGCGTGCCAATAAATGATTCCAGTCAAGCTTTTTTCCATGTTTTAACAAAATGTGATTGATATCAGCGCTATCATGTCGCTCCCTGTTTTGTACATAGAGCTTACACCAAACCAACTCTTCTGCTGGTATGTAGCGCACCTTCGTGTCAAAAAGGATTCCTTCTGGCCCTCTGTCGAACCAATCCTGCTGAACCGTACAATAGTGATTGACACTATCAAAAATAATATCGATAAAATAAGGATCCCTGTAGATCTTCGCTAGCCACCTAACATCCGTCAATTCTGTTTGATAGCCATTGGCGGCAAAATGCTTAAGAATTTTTGGATATTCACTGCTCTTGCAAAATATATCGAGATCTTTTGTGGGCCTTATTATTCCCGTATAGTGGAACATTGCTAAGGCTCCGCCCACCATAAATTGGCTATTACTCTGCTGTAGAAGTTGAAGGGTATCCCGGAAGAACCTAAGGCAATCTTCAGGTGGATTATCTAAGTGAATCATGTAGTCTGCTTTTTTTTATAACAGTTAACTAAATCGAGTAGTTTGTCGATCAGTGTTTAAAACGTATTAGGCACATCAGTAATAGGTAGAAGTACTCAATTTAAAAATCGCTACCCCTGAGATGCCTCCCGCATACGTTATACCTAAAGATTATATTCATTAATTAAAGAGTATATACGTTAGATATTATTTGAGTGGACGATAACCGCCACATAACGAAACAGCAGAAGGTTAAATTATTAAATAGAAGATAATGGTAAAATACACGTATTTAGCAATTTTAATTGCAGCTGCGTCGACCGCGTGCGGTGACGCCAACAAGCATAGCGAAGTAGAATATAAAACCGACACAATAACCAAACAAAGCGGCCTTCCATTGGACAACATCCATCGAAGCCGGCCGCAGGATATGAACAAGGAAAATGATAAAAGTAAGGAACAGGGGATACCGTTGGATAACTTAGACAGGGACAAACCTTCAGATTAAAAGTGTATTGTCAATAACTCACAGCGGCGGCTTCGCAGGTAAAATTCTAGTAAACATATAATAAAAAAAAATAAGGAGTATGCTAACTATTAAGGGTGCGATAAACTGTACTGTACTAAAGTTAATTTTGTTGATTCAACTCAGCTTATTCATATCTACATTGTACGCTCAAAAAGTTGATTCTGTTTTAAGAACCAAGGATTCGATAGCTTTACTCGATTCATTACCTAAAAACCCACTTGCTTCGGCGAGAAACTTTCTCGAAAAATGGCGTAGTGAGGTTGACCATTCTTATGTGGAGTTTGACAGTGTAAAACGGAGGGTGGCTTGGCAAAGAACAAACAATGAATTAGTCGTTCCAAATCAAGTACAACAGTACATACAATTTGTAAAACCCACATTGCTTTCTTTACATAAGAAAGCAAATATCCTGCAAAAACAGACGGTACCTCAGGATTCTACCGCAACTTCTTGGCGCGCGATTCAAGATAGTGCTGCCACTTTAGGGCGGGATATTGAATCACTTCTGTTGGATATGAAGGACCTTAGTGATAAGGCCGAGCAGCAAGAGAAGGTGGTTCGAGCAGCTTCGAATATTGCCACTTGGTTTCATTGGAGACATATTATACAAAAGAATCTCGAACAGGATGGCTTCTCGCAAAGTTACTATGACACTGGATGGGATGGTCGCTTTCTGCTGATTATATTCAGCTTTGCCTATTTTTATTGGTTATATAAAATGCGAAAAAGCGCAGTGGGGGCGGATGAAGCTTTACCCTTACATCGCAATCAACCTTGGTGGATTCCCATTCTGAAATTTGCCGTTTTCTTTCTCATTCTACTACCCTTGACCTCGCTTAGAATTCCAGTGTTTGTGCTGGAAATGACCTATCTACTTGTATTTGGATTTTTATACGTACTGATACGTGCCGCCTCGTCCGATGTACAAATTAAGGTCTGGCACTCCATTTTCTTTTATTATACTGCGGTTTTGGTCAGCAATTTAATTTTAGATACAGATTGGATTTCACGGATCATTGTTGTAATTGTCAATTTGGTGGGTATCCGTTTACTTTGGGCGCTACGGTGGAGTAGGAATGGAAAAATACCATTTACGCACGTAGGACCTACTGTGCGGTGGCTACTACTATCTTTTGGTGTCGGTGCGATTATATTTAATATTTTCGGTTTTCTAAACTTAGCACGTACATTCAATATTGCAGTCGCTGTAGGATTCTTGCAAACATTATCCATGCGTGCATTCCGTGATATGCTCGCCCATGATGTGGTTAATTCTTATGAAAACTCAAAAAAAGACCAATTTATAAATCGTTTTGATAAGCAAAAATTGATTGCGGCATTGCACCGAATAACTGGTTTTTTTTCTATTTTAATAGGGATTATCATCTGGGCTAACACTTTGCATATTACGAGTGAGCTACGTCGGTTAGGTGACCGGCTGTTGAATAGCACGCATACCGTCGGTAGTGTAACCTACACATATGGAGATGTTCTTTTGGCTTTTGTAGTGATATGGTCCGCGAACTGGATTCAAAAGAACTTAAAGGATCTTCTAGATCGGCCGAATTCAAAAGCAAATCAGCGTCCTAATGCATTGTTGCCGCTCGTGCGCGTCGTAATTTTCATTATTGGCTTCCTTATAGGAATACGTATCCTCGGATTGGGAGTTGACAAACTGACCGTCATTATAGGCGCATTGAGTGTTGGTATAGGCTTAGGCTTGCAAAATATAATCAACAATTTCGTCTCAGGTGTTATTTTAGTATTTGAGCGGCCATTTAAAGTTGGCGATTATGTAGAACTTGCAGACAAAAAAGGGCAAGTCATGCAAGTCGGAATCCGATCTAGTACCTTGCTGACCGATCAGGGTGCTCAAGTAATTATACCCAATGGTGACTTGCTTTCTGGCCGATTAGTCAATTGGACATTTGACGAATCTGATATCCGCTTGAACCTTCAGCTAACTATCATTACCGCCCGAAACATCGAAGATTGGAAAAAATGGCTAAAAGAGACCATTTCTTCTTTTGAGGAGATTGATCCCAATCTTGATGTAAAAATTTTAACAAAAGACATTACAGCAGATGCCTATGTAATTTCCATTCAAGTAGGTTTGAAGAATGTGCAAAAAATAGAATGCTTTAGAAGTAGTTTTTTAGAGATAGTTAGAGCCGAAGCCATCCGTTATGATTCAAAAGTGACTTCGGCCTAATGGAGGCTATTTACTTCCATATCGGTAATAAATCCAGCCCTGAACATTTCTCAGTTCGTCAATATTCTTGAGGTCTATCAGATTATTTATGCCTAATTTAGCAGATAATGCTCCAAATTCGTCAATTTCGTGAACGGGGTAAAAAAGTACATTTTCATTAGGCATGTCCACATTACCCTGTAGCCATTTATAGCCCGCAGCTTGTAGGTTGTCGATAAAAGTATCAGTAACTGCCTCCAAATGGTGCATCATTTTATTAATCCAAATGAGCTCATCATTAGTTCGCGTTGGATAGTGCTCTGCCACATAATCCTGTATGAGTTGCTCACCCTCTACGTCCCAACCGTCGCGAATCATCGCCAAACCCGTCGCTCTTACTTCCTCTTGATAAAAATCTTGGCCGTAAATCATTTTAATATCCCCGGCTATTGGGCTCTCCTCAATTTTGGCTCGTAAGGCCATTTGTCTATTAAGCAGTTCGTGTACGTAGTCGAATGTGTGTTCCATAATACTGATACTTGATTTTTATTTGTTTACTAAGTGAACATTGGTGGCGATCTTAGTGTTTGGAATACTTATATTTTGTGTATTTAATGCGAAAATCAAGATCCTATATAATCCAATTCGATCGCAGCATTTCTCCATTTTCCATTAGGCAGTTTTAGAAACGAATAAAAAAATGATGATCCTTAAATTCTGATGTATCGAGTTATTGGCGAGTGTTCGTAATTACTCAAACATTTTTTTATTAAAACATTTTTGGTCTGAAAGCTGTTTCTTTCAAAAATCTGTTACTCAACTAAACTAAAAAGAAAATACAGAAAGCTATGAAACAGTTGCTTTTGGTGGATGATCATACATTGGTGCGATCCGGTTTCCAACTAATATTAGAGGCACAACAGGACATCACTGTAATAGCTGGGGTAGAAAATGGTGAAAAAGCCATGGAATATTTAGACAGTTCATCGAAGCCAGATATCATTTTAACAGATATTCATATGGACCAGATGGATGGCATCCAGCTCATTCAAGCAGTAAAAAAGAAGTATGTCGACATAAAAATCATCGTTTTATCCATGGAAGATAATATCCAGGTAGTTCAGGAAATTTTAAACCTTGGTGCCGATGGCTATTTGTCAAAAGATTCTAATGTTGAGGAAATCCTTTTCGGAATCCAGCAGGTTGTCCGAGGCGAACAATATATTAGTGCATCACTGAGTATTGAAATTATTAGAAATTTATCGAAATATACCCATATGGATGTGGATCGAAGCGCCATAATGAACAGATATGACATTTCTGAACGGGAGCTTTCCGTATTGGAATTGATTGCACAAGGACATACGAATGCTGAAATAGCAGAGCAGATCTATTTAAGCAAAAGGACAGTCGAAGGGCATAGACAACAGTTGATCGAGAAAACAGGATCCAAGAATACGGCGGGACTTGTTCGCTTTGGTTTTCAGAAAAAATTATTGAGCTAAGGTGGAGTGTTGTGCTTAGAAAACGATGGGCTCATAGCCTTATAATATCGGCTTAAAGCAATAATTTCTATTTCAACGGCATGATTGAATTTTTATAATAGTTATAATTATTTTGCATTTGAAATGCATTTTATCTAAGTTTGGCGCGCAGTTATAGACTATTTGTAAATAAAAATCAATCATGAGCCAAAAATTTGAATATAATACGCATTATCCTTCTGTGGAAGATCTAAAGATTAAAGCGAGGAAAAGGATTCCCCGATTTGCATTTGATTATTTGACCGGAGGAGCAAACGAAGAATTGAATCTCGCTAGAAATGAAAACGATTTTGATAACATTTTGTTAAAACCGCAATACCTATTAGCGAGCGATGAAATAGATCTTTCTGTCGAATTGTTTGGTCGGCGTTATAGCGCGCCATTTGGTGTTTCGCCCATTGGACTTCAAGGATTGATGTGGCCGAATGCGCCGGAAATTCTTGCGAAAGCGGCTGCAGAAAATGATATTCCCTATATTTTAAGCACCGTATCGACAAGTAGTATTGAGCGTATTGCCGAAGTGTCAGATGGGAAAGCATGGTTTCAGCTCTATCATCCTACCGAGAATAAATTGCGAGATGACATTATTAAGCGTTTACAGGTTGTTGAATGTCCTGTATTGGTGGTATTGGTCGACGTACCGGCATTCGGACTTCGGTATCGTGAAATAAAAAGTGGATTGTCCATGCCGCCTAAGATGAGCGTTTCAAATATTTTGCAAACATTTGCATGTCCTACTTGGGGTATTGAAACGCTAAGACATGGTATTCCTTCTTTTGCGACTTTAAAACCTTATATGGAAAAAGGTCTTGACTTGGCCCAACTGGGACAGTTTATGAATAAGACATTTACGGGTAAAGTTGATGTTGAAAAGATTAAAGCAATACGCGACCTATGGAAAGGCCCGTTGGTGCTGAAGGGAATTGCAACAGATGAAGATATGCAGGCTTCCATCGCATTGGGGGTTGATGGTGTGATTGTTTCAAATCATGGTGGACGACAGCTAGACGCAAGTGAGTCTTCGATCAATTCATTAATTCGTTTGGCTGGTAATCCCGAATATAAAAAGAATATTAAAATCATGTTGGACGGTGGGATTCGCTCGGGTGTTGATTTGGCGCGTGCCCATGCGGTCGGATCAGAATTCAATTTTATGGGAAGGCCTTTTATGTATGGTGTAGGCGCGTTAGGTGCAGCAGGCGGCAAACATACGATCAATATGTTCAAAACACATTTGTATCAGGTCATGAAGCAGCTGAGTCTTTCGAAGATAGCGGATTTTCCACAGCGTCTGCAGTCTATTCTCTAAGTGCTCTGTAGTAAAGATCATCGATTTGGCCTTGAAATAGGCGTATGCCGACAATTTTTGTTTACAATTTTGCTTGTAGCTTATTCTTTTTATGTTCATGTCAAGGTGCAGAACCAAAGATCAACGCTGCACCAAATTTTGTGTTTTAACAGTGTTTCTTCGGTGATCGTTCAGTGATGGTTTAATAACTTCCCCAAGTCAGGAAGCCAAAATAGGTTTGATCGATAGCAAAAGTTCATCAGGACCAAGAGGATTTTTCAGTGAAGAGAGAGGATTTTAATTTAATTTCTTAGATTTGTATATCCATGAGGTTAACAGTCTTCATATTGATTGGCTATATTCTGGGACTTTCCTTTGTCCCGTGCAGCGATTCGAAAAATCGCTGTGAAGAGACTGCTATGGAAGCAAAGCTCAATCAAACACACAACCATGGTGATGATGCATCTGATGCGTGTTCAATTTTCTGTTATTGCAATTGTTGTAGCGGAAATATAACAGCTTATGCTTATCAATTTCCGGAAATAGCCGGCGTGCCGGTTTCTATTTATTTTGACAATCGTATACCAGTCCTCAATACCAAAATTGTTTCCAGCTATTGTGGAAGCATCTGGCAACCGCCGAAGGTTAATGCTTAATTTTTTGTAAATATTTCAAAACCGAATTGATAGAGAATGCATGTTGTTCTTTATTGGGTTTTGTTGTTGGAGTTCGCTTGTTGTGTTTACTCCAATAAGAATGAGCGATTATTTAAGTATTAATCTCGTATAATTGTGTTAGATCATATTATAAAATTTAGCATTAAGAACAAGTTTGTTATTGGTTTAATGACTTTGTTACTTATCATTTGGGGAGTATGGAGCGCAACAAAACTACCTATAGATGCTGTCCCCGATATTACCAACAATCAAGTTCAGATTTTTACATCTTGCCCGACACTCGCAGGCCAGGAAGTGGAGCAATTGGTCACTTTTCCGATTGAACAGCGTATTGCAACTGTTCCAAAAATAGAAGAAATTAGGAGTATTTCACGTTTTGGATTGTCTGTCATTACGGTTGTTTTTGACGAGGACGTCGATATTTACTTTGCCCGTCAATTGATTGGTGAGCGTTTAAATGAAGCGGTCGATCAAATTCCCAAAGGCATTGGTAAACCTGAATTGGCTCCCGTAAGTACCGGATTGGGCGAAGTATATCAATATATTATCCATCCCAAAAAGGGAAGTGACAAGAAATACGATGCAAAAGATTTGCGAGCTATGCAAGACTGGATCGTTGCCCGTCAGCTTTATGGAACCCCGGGAATTGCAGAGGTTAATAGTTTCGGCGGTGAGCTTAAACAATATGAAGTAGCTGTTGATCCCGATCGGCTTAAAGCGATGAATATCACTATTCCCGAGATATTTACAGCTTTGGAGAAAAACAATCAGAATACTGGAGGGGCCTATATCGATAAAAAGCCAAATGCTTATTTTATTCGCGGAATTGGTCTGGCTACCTCATTTGATGATGTAAGAAATATTGCTATTCGTAAATCAGGCTCCATACCGATTTATGTGAAAGATGTTGCTGATGTACGTTTCGGTCATGCTGTGCGTTATGGCGCCCTGACCTATAATGGTGAGGTGGATGCCGTGGGTGGTGTTGTTATGATGTTGAAAGGTGAAAACAGTAATGAGGTGGTCAATAGGGTGAAAGAGAAACTGCCAACTATTCAGCAATCCTTACCCGATGATGTCATTATAGAACCTTATTTAGACCGCACGGATCTAGTCGGACGTGCGATCAGTACTGTTGAAAAAAACTTAATCGAGGGTGCGCTTATCGTGATATTCGTGCTGGTGCTATTTCTTGGCAATTTGCGGGCAGGTCTTATTGTTGCTTCGGCGATTCCCCTGGCGCTACTGTTTGCACTTGGACTGATGAATGTTTTTGGTGTCAGTGCGAATCTAATGAGTTTGGGTGCTATAGATTTTGGTCTGATTGTCGACGGGGCTGTGATTGTGGTGGAAGCTACGCTGCATCATTTAGGCCTGCGGAAGTCGACAGAGAAATTGACCCAAGCGGAGATGGATCATGAGGTATTCGAATCCGCGTCTAAGATCCGTACAAGTGCAGCTTTTGGGGAAATTATCATCTTAATCGTTTATATTCCGATTTTAACATTGGTGGGTGTTGAAGGAAAGATGTTCCGCCCAATGGCGCAAACAGTTGGGTTTGCTATTTTCGGCGCATTGATTCTCTCGTTAACCTATATCCCTATGATGTGTGCTTTGTTTTTGCCGAAAAAACACAGCGACAAGAAAACATTCAGTGACCGCATGATTGCGGGACTGCAGCGTATTTATGAACCTCTATTGCAAAAAGCTTTTCGATTTAAGTACCTGATCGTGAGTTTGACTTTTGCAATTTTTGCATTATCCGTTTTCTGTTTTAAGCATATGGGGGGAGAGTTTATTCCACAGTTGCAGGAAGGTGACTATGCGTTCCATTGTATTTTACCGCAAGGAAGCTCACTTTCACAGAGTATTGAAACTTCCATGCAGGCTTCCCGTATTATCAAAGAGTTTGCTGAGGTTAAAATGGTAGTCGGCAAGACAGGGGCCGCTGAGGTTCCGACAGATCCTATGCCACCAGAAGCAACCGATATAATGGTTGTATTGAAACCTCAGAAAGAGTGGAAGTCTGGGCGGTCTTATGAAGAATTAGGAGCGGCTATTCTTGAAAAGCTCGAAATTATTCCCGGGGTATTCTTTGAAAAAAACCAACCTATTCAGATGCGTTTCAATGAATTGATGACAGGAGTTCGTCAAGATGTAGCTGTAAAAATTTTTGGCGAAAATATAGATTCATTAGCTGCATATGCTACTGTGGTTGCAGCTCAGATCCAGTCGGTTGAAGGAGCAACATCAACACAGGTTGAACGTGTATCCGGCCTGCCGCAAATCAATATTGTTTACGACCGTACACGGATTGCTAATTATGGTCTGACCATTCAGGATGTCAATGATGTGGTGAGTACGGCTTTTGCGGGCCGTAGTACTGGACAGATTTATGAAAATGAACGCCGTTTTGATCTGGTCGTGAGATTAGATACAACGCATCGAAATAGTATTGATGATGTGCGTAATCTGATGATTCCTACAGATACCGGCACACAGATACCGCTTTCTCAAGTGGCTACCATCGATTATAAGTTGGGGCCAGCCCAAATCAGCCGTGAAGCGGGCAAAAGAAGAATTGTGATCGGTTTTAACGTAGCAGGGCGTGACGTTCAAACTGTGGTAAAAGATATTCAACAAAAATTAGCTGCACATGTGAAGCTTCCTGCAGGATATTATTTCACCTATGGCGGCCAGTTTGAGAATCTTCAAAAAGCTAGTTCACGCCTGCTGATTGCTGTGCCTGTTTCATTGCTACTTATTTTTATGTTGCTGTATTTCACTTTTCATTCCTTTAAACAGGCGATGTTGATTTTTACAGCAATCCCAATGAGCGCCATTGGTGGAGTATTTGCACTCATGTTGCGCGGAATGCCTTTTAGCATCAGTGCCGGTATCGGTTTTATTGCACTTTTTGGTGTTGCTGTACTCAATGGTATTGTTTTGATCGGTACATTCAATCAGCTGAACAAAGAGGGCGTTAACGATATCTTTCAGCGTGTTAAAGTGGGGACTTTAACGCGTTTACGCCCTGTGCTTATGACGGCAACCGTGGCTTCCTTGGGCTTCTTGCCGATGACAATCAGCACCAGTGCGGGAGCGGAAGTTCAGAAACCTCTCGCTACCGTGGTTATTGGAGGACTGGTAACAGCAACTTTTCTGACCTTGTTTGTGTTGCCACTATTGTATATAATTTTTAATTCTAAATGGAATATGAAACGAAGTAGCGGTGCTAAGACCTTTGTTACAGTACTTATTTTCTTATTTATGACCTTGGGATCTCAGGTGGTGATTGGCCAGGAACGTATTTCTGTTGCAGAAGCTGTGGAAACTGCGTTGAAGAGCAATCGCCAGTTTCAGATCAATCAGGCCGAGATCGCAGGAGCAGGTTTTAATGTCAAAACGGCAACCGAAATTCCCAAGACAGGGATCTTTGCAGAAAATGAAGACTATCGTCCATCGGATAAGGCCGGTCTGCTGAAAATCGGTGTAACGCAAAGCATTGCCTGGCCCGGGCTCTATGCGGCGCGTAAAGAGTATTTTAAACAACAACTGAAATATGCGAATCTAAATACAGATGTACTGAAAACTGCGATTACGAAAGATGTAAGGACGGCGTATTTTCAGCTCTGGTATCTCCAGGATCGCCAAAAATTATATATGGAGCTCGATAGTATCTATACGGGTATGTTTAAGGCAACTGAATTACGTTTTAAAACTGGTGACGTAGCCGCACTGGATAAGATCGCCGCAGAAGCAAAATTGAAAGAGCTTGAAGCACAACTAGCTCAAAACAAAAAAGATATCGTTATTCAGCAGCAGCAATTGATGATGTTGCTGGATCGTAATCTATGGATGCTTCCATTAGATCAGTCTTTAGCGAAGATCGATGTAGCAAGCAGTCCGTCTGAAGAACTAACGCATCCTTTACTTGTTTTACAGCAGCAAAATGTAAATATCGCTTCATCCAATATCAGCGTTCAGAAAAATACCAATAAGCCGGAGTTCTCGGGTCGATTTTTCTCCCAACGTGTTTGGGGAGCCAAAGATCCGTTATCGGGATTTTCTATCTCCGCATCTTTTCCAGTTTTTAGTCTGGGCGCGTATAAGAGTAAAGTGAAGGCTGCCAGTGCCGAGATGGAAGTTCAACAGCGTAAGTTGGAATATGATACGCAGGTATTCCAAACCAATAAAGGGAACGCACTTGCTGAGATTGACAAGCATAGTGCATTACTGCAATTTTACGAGTCTTCGGGTTTGAAACAAGCGGATGCGATTATTAAAGCAGCTACTTTGGGTTATAGAACGGGGGAGATTAATTTTGCTGAATTAAGTCAATTTTTAAGTCAGGCCATTGGGATTCGTCAGAATTATCTCGAAGTACTCAATCAGTATAATCAATCAGCAATTCAATATAATTACTTCAATAACAAATAAGTCAACAATGAAAGTTTTCATAAGAATAGTTATCGTATGTATCGCCGTAGCTTTTTTTTACGGTTGCGGTTCTAATGAGTCGGAGCCTAAAGGTCAACCCGCGGGAAAGGAAGAGCCTAATGCCGAAGAGGGGCACGAGGAGGGACCGGTTACCGTAGCCGCATTGAGTGCTGCACAAATAAAAGCTGTGGGCATCGTTTTTGGAGGTATTGAAGAGAAGGAGCTTACTGCTACAATCAAGGCCAATGGACTTTTGAGTGTACCCAATAATAATAAAGCGAATGCGACGGCGCTTTATGGTGGTGTTGTAAAGACGTTGAATGTACAGTTGGGGGACAATGTGCGTAAGGGACAGGTGATCGCGACAATTACCAACCCGCAGTTTGTACTGCTGCAGGAAGAATATGTATCTCTTGCTAGCAAAATTACCCTCGCTGAACAAGAGATGGCAAGGCAACAGGAATTGAATGAGGGCAATGCCGGCGCACGTAAAAATCTGCAGGCCGCAACGGCTGACTTCAACAGTTTACGAGCTCGAAAGGCTTCCTTACAGCAACAGATCCAGTTGATGGGAATTAATCCCAATAGTGTGAATCTTTCCAATATGCGCACTTCATTGGCCGTGACAAGCCCTATCAATGGAACGGTGAGTAATGTTTTTGCGAAAATAGGGAGTTATGTGGATGTATCTTCTCCGGTAATCGAGATTGTTGACAATAGTCTTCTGCACTTAGATCTGCAGGTGTTTGAGAAGGATTTACCCTTGGTTAAAGTGGGGCAGATCATCAACTTCCAGCTGACAAACAACCCCGATAAAACCTATACTGCCAAAGTTTTTACCATAGGTTCTTCCTTTGAAAACGACAGCAAGACCATCGCTGTACACAGTACAGTGGTAGGTAGCAAAGTGGGCTTGATTGATGGGATGAACATTACGGGGATGATCGGTGTCAATAATGTGCGGACTCCGGCTGTTCCGAATGATGCCATTGTGGAGGCCGACGGCAAGTATTACATATTTGTGGAAACAGACAAGAAACCTGAGGAACATGAAGAAGAGCACGATGATCACGGGCATGCACATGATCAGGGCGAAACAAAACATGCACACAGCGATGAGAAAGAAGCTGGCCAGCACGGGGAGGAACAGGCAAAGAACATCAATTTTGAAAAAATTGAGATTCAAAAAGGCGTGTCTGCCTTGGGATATACTGCGATTATTCCTGTAATGGAGATTCCTGCAGGAACAAAAATTGTTGTGAAGGGCGCTTTTTTTATTAATGCTAAAATGAGTAATACAGGTGGACACGAACACTAATTGACAACATTTGTTAACATAATAAAATCAATTTATGTAATATACATCAATCTGAAAGCGAAAGCAGGCAGCTATGCTGTATGTAGAAGCAAAAGTATTTAATCAGCGCAGAGCAGAACTAGTTTATATAAAAAGTGCCGGCTTCTAGACTATCATGATTACAGTCGCAGCCATGTTGAAGTTCGGACTATTATTAATGGTCTGAACGAGTGAAGATGAACTAGTCCTGCGGGCGCTGATTTACATCGCTTATTCGTGTAGCTACAGTAACGAATAAGCGAGTTATGTGGTTTTCAAGCAAGTGATCGATCAATATAATATAATCTTTGGGTCAGTGTTTAGCTAGTTGTTTATATACTGTCCATAAATCATGCTATAGTTTTTTGTCAATCTACTTTCGCAGGATGGCGCAACACCATGAAATTCCATTGGCGATATTTTTAAAGCTGATTTATTTGTTGTTTCCGCTTCTTCTGGAAAGCGCTATATACAATTATTACACTTATTGACATCAGAACAAATGCTAAGAAAAATGGTGCGCCGGAGAATTTAAAGGGTGCGTTATCATGCGTAAAGTAATAGAAAAGATTGGTCATCATCGGAGGGCCAATTATTGATGTTGCACTCATCAGGCTGGTTAATGCACCTTGAAGTTCACCCTGTTCGTTTGAAGGAACATTTTTGGTTATAACAGATTGTAGGGCAGGGCCACAAATACCACCGAGGCAATAGGGAATTAGGAATACGAACATCATCCATCCTTGGCTTGCAAATGAGAATAACAGTAAGCCAATCGCATAAAGGGTAAGCCCATAAAAAATGCTTTTCTGTTCACCAAGTTTGGGTGTTGTCCATCGAATCAAAATACCCTGAACCAACCCAATCAGCAAACCAATGACACCTAGCGAAATACCTACCATTCTTTCAGTCCAATTGAATTTGTACATGGTGAAAAAGTTCCAATTGCTCTGAACAGCATGTCCTGCAATATATATTAAAATTAAGGCAACGATTAAACCGGATATTTCCGGATGCTTTCCGAGAAATTTAAAAGATCCAACAGGATTGGCACGTTTCCAGTCAAAGGCTCTGCGTTTTTCTTTGTCTAAGCTCTCGGGTAAAATAAAATAACCATAAAGGAAGTTTAGCATGCACAATCCTGCGGCGGCATAAAAGGGAACTCTAGCGCCATAGTGGCCGAGTAAACCACCGATAACGGGACCGATGATGAAGCCTAAACCAAATGCAGCACCTATCAAGCCGAAGTTCTTCGCCCGATCTTCATCGGTTGATATATCTGCAATATAGGCACTTGCAGTTGTAAAGCTGGCTCCAGTCAATCCAGCAATAACTCTTCCCAAAAAAAGCCATCCTATGGTTGGTGCAAGGGCGAGAAAGATATAGTCTACCGCGAATCCAAAAAGGGAAATCAATATAACAGGTCTTCTACCATATTTATCACTCAGATTGCCAACGACAGGAGAAAATATGAACTGCGTAAAAGCGTAAGCAAAGCCAAGCCAGCCACCATATTTAGCCGCTTCACTGATGTCACTATGGATCAGCTCCTCAATAAGTTTAGGAACAACAGGAATGATAATTCCCCAACCTGTAATATCGATGAGTAATGTGATAAATATAAATCCGATTGCTGCTTTTTTCTTGGAATTTTCCATTATGTTCCAAAAATAATCAAATCCTTAAAAACTTGTATGTTATTTAATTACTAATTTGTGATCAGTCTTTTATTTTCGATTGCGCTAAGATTCTGTATTGATGGCTTTACATGTCGGATGGTGCAGTACCTTGAAATTGCATGAATTGGCAATAAAGCAAAGTTTGTTTGCTTGTGTATGTAGTGATAAGGCAAGGTCTACTTGAGAATTATCTGCGATAACCACTTCAGGGTATAATGTAACCTCTGTGAAACGGCCGCTGCCGTCTATTTCAGTTGCCAAGATAGCAACGGCGTTATCAGTATAAGATAGAACCTGAATGCTGTTCTGCGAACATACATATAGGTATGACATCATATGGCAAGAAACCAGGCTGCTGAGAAGCAAATCTTCTGGATTGTATAATGCGGGATCGCCCTTGAATACTTTTGCGGCTGAAACGTGAAGATCTGCTTTTCCCTCAATCGCGATGTGATGGTTTTTATTATAAACTTTTAATCCCTGAAGACTAGGCTGTTCAGTATGAGGCCAAGTTAGAGATGCTTTAAAGATGTGCTTGTAACTCATTTTTTGTTTTAAATTTGTGGTAGTTCCCATGTGTTTATCATGCGGAATGATCATGATGCATGACATTTATCTTTGCGAGAAAATCGGCATCTTAATATAATGGTAAGATTGGAAGCAGCGTATACATTTAGTATTGTTTTAGGCGGATAAAAGTGATATAATCTGTATTGATAGGCTCTATGCCATTTCTTCTCATTTCACTTGCGATTTGTGCCCTATGATAAGTACCATGATTAAACACGTGTAAGAGGATATCGTTGACCTTATTATGAAAAGCTTGATGCTGTGTGTTTGTGTAAGTGGCAATTTTATTATCCGTATCTTTTATGCCCTGAATCTGCTGAGCAAATCCTTCCGATGTTAATTGGTGATACCTCTGGCAATCGCTTATACTATGTTCATCCCAAACGCCAACAGGTATTTTCTCGCCAATCAATCGGCTCAACCAAATAGCCTGAGCATTCACAATATGGCTAAATAGCCGCAGGCAAGAATGGGGCGTTTTCTCGCCTTCCTTTTTTAGTTTTTCTAGTACTACTGTATTGGCCCAGTTATTATATAGCCATAGCTGCGTAAATGTAGTTGACATCGAATTGTTGCTTTTTCGGGTTCTTTAACGTTAAATATAAGGAAGATAGTATTAGCTTTTTGTCTCAAAAATGTCTTTTTAATGGATTACTTGACAATTTACCCTAGTACAAACTAAATGATATTTCTATCTTAGACTCATCTTATTGAGAGCAATGCTATCTATGAACAGTTTTTTTCAGAATTACAATACTGGTAAACGTATTATTCTTCATCTGTGTTTTTGGTTTGTGGTTTTGGGAATGCAATTCATTTCCTATCAGCGAATAGATATTGATAATTCATGGATATTGTTTTTAAAGGACGTATTCTCTTTATTGACCATATTTTATGTGACAGCATATATTGTTATTCCGCGTTGGTTTATTCCAGGGAAGTTTTTGCTGTGTATTGTATGGTTATTGTTTATTTATGCTTGGTGGTCATTTCTAAGTTACTTTGGCGCGATCTTGACGCTCAAATATTTAACACCAGATATTCGTTTATCAAGTTATATTGAAATAGTATTAGATAAGGGAATCTTTGGAGCCTTTAGACCTTCCTCTATTAGCTATTATTTATTGGATTTTATTTTTTTAGTGGCTCTGCCATTGACCGTAAAAATTGTACAGGCATTTATGTCTGTCAGAAATTCCAAAATGAAGCTCGAACTGAAAAATGCTGCATTGGAATTGAATAACGTTCAATTGGAGCTTGCTTTTCTCAAATATCAGATCAATCCCCATTTTTTACTTAATACACTTTATAGCATCTATGTGCTGGTATCCGATCGTGATGAAAGAGGTGGCGAAAGTATGATGCGTTTAAGCAGTATTATGGTGTATTTACTACATGAGAGCAATCAGCCAAGGATAGAAATTAATCGCGAATTTCAATTGTTAAAGGATTATGTTGAATTGGAAAAGTTACGCTATAATCAAACAGTACAGATTGATCTAAATCTGGCGGCTGATGACGAAAACTGCATGATGGTTCCTTTGATCTTTTTTCCGTTCGTAGAAAATGCATTCAAACATGGACCTCGTTTAAGTTCTTCTGCGGGATGGATATCCATAAATATTCAGGTGAAGGAGGATAAGGTGCATATGAACGTGTCCAATGCATTTCGAGCACTTTCAAAACCAGAAAATTATATCGGTGGATTAGGGATTGAAAACGTAAGAAAACGACTGGAACTTCATTACCCTCATCATCACATTTTGGAAATAAAGTCGCAAGAGGGTGTATTTAGTGTTAATCTTGTTGTAACTTTACATTCGGAAACAGAACCGTAGCACCAAAGCAGCGGCATGCAAACTACTTATGAATAGAATTAAAACTATCCTTATTGAAGATGAGCCTATTGCGAGAGGTCGCCTGGAGAAATTAGTTTCCAAATTAGGCCTGATCAAAATATTGGGTGTATTCGAAAACCCTTTGCAAGCAATTGACGTTTTAAGGCAGCAGGAGGTAGATCTTATTTTGTCGGATATCGATATGCCTGAAATGGATGGAATTACCTTTCTCAAAGGACTTGCTCATCCGCCATTTGTAGTTTTTATAACAGGGCATTATGAGTATGCAGTTGATGGATTTGAGCTGGATGTAATTGACTATATCTTAAAGCCACTCCTCACGGAGGAGCGGTTGATCAAGGCGATCGAGAAAGTTCAAAAGGCAATTCTGTATTCGAGAAGGGGGCCACAAGGTGAAAGAAAGGCGATTAAGATAAAAGACCGGAACAAGACTATTTTTATAGATCCTGCGGATATTTTCTATCTAAAAGCTTGGGGGGATTATATACAGATCTACTCTGTAGAAGGTATGCAAACTTTATTGTCTACCATGAAAGATATGGAAGCAGAACTACCGTGGGATATGTTTGCCCGTATGCATCGATCCTATATTGTTAATATCAAGCAAATCAAGGGGGTTGAGGCAAGCAAAGTAGTTCTGAAAAATGGAACTCAGCTCGGTATAGGTTTGCAATACCGCAATCAGCTTTTTGCCAAGATGGGACTTATATAAAAGTTTAATTTATCGAAGTCATATGCTCTTTCTGTTTCCCGATCTGCATTTTATAATAGCAAACCATAAAATGATAGACTGCAAGTTCATGCAAACGTTGATCCGACATGAACAATCGATTAATAAACATGTGAATATAGCTTGACAATAACGAGGCGCGGATGGACTGGAACTCTTCTTGATCTGTATGTATCCGTAAGGTAGAAAATATGCTGTATTGGACTGCATTTAGTTTCTCCTTGGTGTCTCCAAGATTGTCTAACGGTTTATCGAACCAGTTTTTTTTCTCTTTGAACTTATTGTTGAGATGAACCCAGAGATTTTTATTATTGTCAAATTCTTGCTGATACAGCGTATTCATTCGTATACAAAAGTCTTTTTTTTCGATCAGTGTAAATTTTGCGGCTTCGAATAGCGACTCCATATTTTCGAAAGCCAAACGCCATCGATCGTTGATTGAAGTGCTTTGCTGGATTGCTGTCAGTATGGTTTCGCTTTGTCGATAGAATAACTCCTCACTAAGTTCCATACATAATGGGGTGTATCGTTCAATCTCCCGTGTATAAGTATCAAAAGATATCGCCGAAACCTGACCTTCTTGAACAAACTGTTCCAATAGGGTATTCATGGTGGATATAATGAAACAGCATTGGCTTGGATCTGAGACCTGCACCCTAAATCTAATGTGGGGAGCTGGGTCGTTGTAGCGTATAAAAAACCATTTTTTTATAGCATCTTGCTGATGAATAGTCGTTATGATTAAGGGGAAAATTTCCTTTAACAGGGTGTCTGCAAAATGTAAACCGCAGTAGATTTTGGCGTAAAGCCATTCACTGCCCAAAGGAAAGCATCTTTTCAGGTTATTTTCTTGAGGGGCTGACTCATTTGCACGAGCATCATGCGCTGCTTCTATTGGAATAATGATCTCGTTGGCAAAAACACTTCCATCTTTATCGTAGACTACTGATGAATAGTCTTGCAAGATATCTTCGGTTAATAGAGTATCTCTTTTACACATATGATCCAATAGTATTTCTGCACACAGAGGATTATCTAAATTTATCAACAGTTCATTATCGCCGCTGCTGATGACGACCATTGTAGGAATTTTGAGCTCTGCCTGCATATTTTTGACAAAAGCATGGGGGGCACTTGGGTATTTTGCGAGTTTTTGAATTCGCCACTGTGCTCTAGACAAGATAATATTTTTGTAGGTTATTCTCGGGAGTCTCGGCTGTTCTTTCATAATTCCCCAATTCCAGGAAAGATCCAGCCTATTATTTTGGAACTGAAAATCTGCAAGAAATTTATAGATATTCATTCCCTGCTCAAAATTGTGGGCCGTCGTCAAACGGGGGATAATGACTTTATTGAATTTTTTGGACCACAATACTAAGCGATTGTCTTTGAGAAACAGGTGTAAGTCACTAACATCAATTTGTTCTTGTTCTGTGTCAATAGTGGGGGTCAGACAGATGGATGCTCTTCGTAGCGCTGGTCGATAAATGATATTTCCGGCATTGTTATCTGGGTAGTGGCAAATCTCGGCGAGTATTGCATCGGGAAATTGCTGTTGCTCTCTGTTGGCAGATTCCTTTAACTTGTTATTCAATTTTTCATCCAGATGTGCGAATCTGGAAATTAAGTTTCCGGATGACGAACCACCAATAGTACCCAGATTGAAGCATAAATTATCCTCACTTGAACTTTTAAGAAGGTTGCCGATAGCATAGAACGAAGAAGGAATAGCGTTGGCAGTCTGTTTACGCTGTTTAGCAATATGATTTAAATCTTTGCTGGTAAGCTGAATTTCAGTGAAATGACTTTTTACACTTTCTATAAATTTTTCAATGACCAAGTCTTGATAATGGTGGTCGCCATATTTTTTTTCGTCTGTTGGAGCGATATTTTTAACTTCCCCAAGTATTTCATCGGTTATATTGTAGACACCTTCTTGACGGCCATAACCAATGCCGGTATCCGGATCAAGAGCTGTAGTCAGTGGGATCATTCTATCTTCATATTTATCCGAGAATGCAGCTTTAAAACGGTCGAAATCTGTCAACTTTGCCTGGCGGCAAAGTGGTAGCAAATCTTGAAATTGATCTCTTAGGTGTTTTAATGCGGCATCTGATAGATTATTTTCTTCCATAGTGATAAGAAGGTCCCCTTGTAACGAATTGGTCATATCGAGGTCTGGATCCAAAGGTTGCAATAATTTAACGATGGCCTTTTGAATCTCAATGACAGGTAGCGTGCTATGAAGCCATGTTTTTATCATTAAAAAACGCTTTAAATAATTTCCCTTCTTATCCACTCTTTCAAGTGTCTTTATCAAACTGTCAAGATAACCTCGACCAATTACATTGGGCTGTAATTCGGAGGATATAATCCCGAGACTGATGAGGTTATTGACAAATAGGGTAGCATGCGCTGTTGACGCCCCAAAACGCTGCAGCAAATCAGTCAATGATTGATAGTGGGCAGTTCGCTCATTGCTTTCGAAATATTCGACGACACGATGCAAAACCGGGGTAAGCCTTATGCGTTTCAGTATATTCTGTCCTTTCTTCCCGTTTGTTACTTTTTGATAATATTTGTAATATTTACCTTCTAAGTATAAGGTCGAATTGATACGATAATAGAGCTGACTGTAAATTCTTTCGTCATTTGATAGCCGTCCAATAACTCCTGTCAGAACGGAGGCATCCAGTTTTAGTACAGTTTTATGTGTATTACCCCTGATTAATGACACCTTTTTTTCGGAAGCTATAACATTCCCCAAAGATACACCTGCGAATAGGCCGAAAGGCGTGCTCCTGCTGCTCATGCGAATCGCATATTTCAGTAGCGAAGTAATCATTTTTAGACTGCTCTCTTTCTTGTATTCAAGCCATTTTTCGACTTCTACCGAGAAGGTCGGGCTTGCTAGAAATAGCGCTTCTTTTAATTGCTCACGTTGAAAGAGGTGACGAAGTCTCTCTTCCATATCATTTGCCTCTTCTATCCTTAACAGATCAACGGCAACTGCAGCGGGAAGTAGCGGTGTGCGCAGAAGAAAATAATCGGATAACTGGAATAATGACATGGGTGATGAGGACTAGTATTGCATAACCTGTTTTATACAAGACTGAAACATTTCGGGCGAAATTGGTTTTTGCAGTGCAAAATGCTTTCTATTTTTGATAAATTCTGGATATTGCCAACGTGACACGGCGGATGTAATGATCAATATAGGAATTTCGGAGATCAATTCGGCAAGTGCATTAATATTGCCGCCGCTAACAATGAGATCTAAGAACAGGATGTCTGCAGATTTTAAATCCTGCCTAAATAATTCTGGATTTTCAATGTCTTCGACCATTTTTATCAATTGAAGATCTGGGAACATATGGATGTATTCGACTATTTTTTTTGTTGCCAGTGGTTCATCCTCAATGAGAATACATTTTAGTTTGGGTGAAGTCATATAGTTGGTTTGTTTTTGTGTATTGAGTCGCAAAGACGATTGCTGTAAAGGCGCCTACCAGAACGCCTTTACAGCTTTATCCCCTTTATATGATTTGTGAAGACGAAACTGTCTTCGTGGTTATATATTCCATATCATCAAAATCAAAAAATGAGATTGGTTCGACTATGCAGACAGTTTGTACATCCAGTACAAAATCCTCCGCTAAAAAATTTTCAATATTTTCCATAGGTATTCGTTTAAATTGTAAACAAATGTGCTTTCTACGGAAAATAACAACGAAAAATATCGACAGAATGGAAAATGAAGCCGACGAACTAGTAGTTCTATTCGATAAAAAAATAGCGTGTGTTGCTATTTCTGTTTTTGATTCAGTAGACTTTGTTTGAATAGTCTGGCCGATCATAATGAGCATGGAAAGAAGTGCCATCCTGTGCTGTTAGAAAATTCGACGAAATCACATTTGAGTACGATAAAATAGCAGTAGTTTAATTGTTGGTTTTCATCGGGTTCGCTATCTTAGGGCTATCTATTTCAGCGTTGAAAAACTATTTCTTTAGCTAATAAAGTCATGTAGCTCAGATAGATAATGTAAAGAAAAGGCTTTAGGTAAGTCCTTAAACCAAAAAAAGCATCTGCCAAATAAATAGGGGAGTAGTGTGGGCGCGTAAAACAAATGAGAATATGAATTTATCGAATGAAATGCACGGTTTTTTGAAAAGAGAAGGTTTACGGTTATTTAGAAAAAAAGTAAGCTGGCAGACTTCTGCGAAATATCAGATCTATGCAGATGGGAAAACAAAGATCGGTGTCGCATTTGACAGAATTCAGAATTTTACCGATGAAGATACCAATGCATCGGGCTGGAGTGAAATGGAAAGGATTAAACTCGAAGAACGTGGTGATTATATTATCTATTGTTTTGTGGAAAAAGTTGAAAGTTAAAGCAGGGGTCTCCTTATAATTTATTCTGTTAAGTTTAACCTTTCGTATTCTATTACCGCGTAAATCTTACAAATGAAAACAGTAATTGTGTAATGATTTCCATCTTATTTATGGCCAAATTTGTAGTACAAAATTAAACATCAGTTATGGCTACAGCTATTTATAAAGATACGATTTATATACCTATAGAGGATGTTGAAAGCGAACATTGTGCTTCAATTATCGAAAAGGGACTAGCTCAGGTTAAAGGTTTGGCGAGCTATCGGGTAGAATTGAACAATCAAAGAGTTGCTATCGTACCAGAAGATCGTGAAGCCGTTCTTAGCAGCGTAAAGACCATCAGAAATCTTGGTTATGGTGTTTCCACATTGACGAAAACATTTCCAGTTCTTGGGATGACTTGCGCCTCATGTGCCGTTAGTGCCGAGAGTATGACAAAATATGAACAGGGTGTTGTTAATGCAGCTGTAAATTTTGCAACAGGAAATCTCACTGTTGAATATGTTCCGGGTGTGACAGATCCTTTAAAAATCCAAAAGGCAGTCCAAGCTGGTGGTTATGATCTGTTAATCGAAGACGAATCCACACAACAGGAAACTTTGGAGGCTATTCACGCGGAGAAATTCCGTAAGCTTAAGATTAAAACACGGTGGGCAGTAATACTTTCGCTTCCCGTGGTCGTGATAGGTATGTTCTTTATGGATATACCGTACGCAAATCCTATGATGTGGCTATTTTCCACGCCAGTAGTTCTTTGGCTGGGCAAGGACTTTTTTGTCAATGCTTGGAAACAGGCAAAACACCACTCGGCCAACATGGATACCCTCGTTGCATTAAGCACAGGAATAGCCTATATTTTTAGTGTATTTAACATGCTTTTTGCTGAATTTTGGCATCAACGCGGTTTGCATGCACATGTATATTTTGAGGCAGCTTCAGTTGTTATTGCTTTTATTTTATTGGGCAAACTACTGGAAGAAAAGGCGAAAGGCAACACCTCATCGGCCATTAAAAAGCTAATGGGACTACAGCCTAAGACGGTTATGGTCGTTCAGTCTGACGGTACACAACTTCAGGTACCGATAGCAAATGTGAATGCAGGTAACATCATTTTGGTAAAACCAGGAGAGAAAATTGCAGTCGATGGTATTGTTATCGGTGGAAATTCTTATGTCGATGAAAGTATGTTAAGTGGGGAGCCAGTTCCTGTTTTAAAAATGGAAAATGAACACGTGTTCGCAGGGACCATCAATCAGAAAGGCAGCTTTCAGTTCAGAGCCACAAAAGTTGGTAAAGAAACCATGTTGGCAAACATTATTAAAATGGTACAGGACGCGCAGGGGAGTAAAGCACCCGTGCAAAAGCTGGTTGATCGAATTGCTGCTATATTCGTTCCTGTTGTCATTGGTATTGCTATTTTAACTTTTCTACTGTGGTTTACATTGGGTGGAGAAAATCATCTGGTGCAGGGATTATTGGCTGCAGTAACGGTTTTAGTGATAGCCTGTCCCTGTGCATTGGGCTTAGCAACACCTACGGCCATCATGGTCGGTGTTGGCAAGGGAGCGGAGCAGGGTATTTTAATTAAAGATGCGGAAAGTCTAGAGCTAGCCAAAAAGGTAAATGCCATTGTCTTGGATAAAACTGGAACCATTACTGCGGGAAAGCCTATGGTAACTGACGTGTATTGGAAGGATAATACGGATAATTTAAAAGGCATCTTGCTAAGCTTGGAGAAACAATCGGAACATCCTTTGGCAGAGGCTGTTGTAGGGTATTTTAAGGATGTGATAGTTACTCCAATATCTTTTATCGAAAGTATCACAGGGAAAGGTGTAAAAGCTAGTGACGGCAATGAAACCTATTATGTTGGGAATCGGAGGCTGTTAGATGATAATCGGATCACCATTCCGACGGAATTGATGGACCATACCACGCAATGGGAAAATCAATCTAAAACAGTGATCTGGTTTGCCAATAGTCAGACTGCATTAGCTGTCATTGCCATTGCAGACCAGATTAAGGAAACTTCTGTACGTGCCATCAAGGAGATGCAGGCAATGGGAATTGAGCTATATATGCTGACTGGTGACAACGAGGCCACAGCCAGGGCAATTGCTGCTGAAACAGGTATTCAACATTATAAAGCGGAAGTATTGCCTGAGCAAAAAGCTGATTTTATTAAAGAACTACAGGAACGAGGTCGGGTTGTAGCTATGGTTGGAGACGGTATTAATGACAGTACAGCTTTAGCGACAGCAGATGTCAGTATTGCCATGGGAAAAGGAAGCGATATCGCAATGGACGTGGCAAAAATGACCATTATTTCTTCTGATTTAACGAAAATACCACAGGCAATCCGACTTTCGAAACAAACAGTCGCAACGATTAAGCAAAACTTGTTTTGGGCGTTCATTTACAATTTGATTGGGATTCCGCTCGCTGCAGGTATTCTGTATCCATTCAACGGTTTCTTGCTAAACCCTATGATAGCTGGAGCAGCTATGGCACTGAGTAGTGTTAGTGTTGTCAGCAATAGCTTGCGGCTTCGCTGGAAAAAATAAGGTCATTAAGCATGGATTGGAAGCTTGCCATAAAGTGTAAATATGGTAGACCAAGATAGGAAAACTGCAAGTGCAGCCAAATGAATTATACGGGTATTCCCGTAGAAAAATAAATAGATTGATAACATTAAAATTAAATAACATGGAAAGCAAAGAACTTCAATTTAAAACAAACCTTAACTGTGGGGGCTGTGTGTCTAAAGTAAGTGCTGATCTGGATAATATGGACGGTATCTATGAGTGGAGTGTTGACACTGCGAATGCAGACAAGATCTTGACAGTAAAATCTGATGGTGTTTCAGAGGAAGAAATCATTGAAATTATCAAAAAGAAGGGCTTTAATGCCATGGCCTACTCTGCATAATTCTTCAATAAATCTATAGAAGCGCTATTATTAAACCACATCCTAAAAGTTAGACAAAACTTTTAGGGTGTTTTTTTGAGGTATGAAAGGTGTTGGTTTATTCACTTTTTAATTCCCTGAAAAGCGCTTGCAATTTTTTAATTTTATTTTTATTGTCGCTTATTTTGTTTATAGTCAGCGACTTAGATTGTGTAAGGATATGTGACATTTGCGGCCCCGAATAATTAAGATTAAATTAGCTCATGCTTTGAAAAATTGGCCCCCAAGACTATAAGGTTGAGAAGATATACGAATTTTTGATCTAGGCTTTTGGCTTTACTTCAAAAAAACGCTTAGCGAGGGAGGATTTATTTGTAAATGAAATAATTTTAATGAAACAAAAGACAATGAGTATAAGGTTTAATAGCAGATCTATTTTTTTTGGACTTGTCGCGTTATCGACCGGTTTATTTTTTGGCTGTGGAAATCCAGGTACTAAAAATGAGGTCAAGACCGAAAAGGTGGAGGAACCTGCTGAAGTTAGTGCACCTACAACCCAGGAGTTATCTTTTAAGGATAAAGAGGGTAAGGTTCTTCCATTAAGTGCTTTAAAAGGTAAGGTCGTGTTTATCAATTTCTGGGCGACCTGGTGTCCTCCATGTATCCATGAACTACCTTCGATTGACCAGCTTAGGCAATCGCTTAAAGATCATAAGGATATCGTTTTTCTCATGGTAGATGTTGATGGCGACATGGAGAAGTCTTCCGCATTTATGGCAGAAAATAAGTATGACCTACCTCTTTATATAGCAGCGGGGGATATTCCTGCAGAATTCTTAGGACAATCCATACCGACAACAGTCATCATGGATAAAGCTGGAAAGATCGTAGAACGCCTGGAGGGAAGCCGTGACTATGGAACTCCTGAGATAAAAAAAGCATTGCAGGATATCGCAAGTGGCAGCTAACGATCAACTGTTGCAATCGCTATTTTCTATAGATGGAGAATAGAATTTGAAAAGAAAAACAGTATTTTCGCGTTGTCAAGTTAATTTATAGCGATGTCCGAACTTCAAGAGCAGACTGCAGTCAGAACGACTTATTTTAGTATTGTGGGTAATGCATTACTGGCCTTGTTAAAATGGCTAGCAGGTTTCTTCGGAAACTCCTATGCGCTGATTGCGGATGCCATTGAGTCAACAGCGGACATTTTCTCTTCATTTTTAGTGCTTCTTGGTTTAAAATATGCGCAGCGACCTGCCGATGACAATCACCCTTATGGTCATGGTCGGGTAGAACCCCTTATTACATTTATTGTCGTTGGCTTTCTCATTGTTTCCGCAACCATAATCGCTTATGAAAGTATTGAGAATATAGGAACGCCACATGATCTACCCAAACCCTGGACGCTACTTGTGCTGGGGGGAATTATTGTTTGGAAGGAAGTTTCCTATAGAATCGTTATGAAGAAAAGTAAAGAAACGAATAGCTCTTCACTTCGTGCGGACGCTTGGCACCATCGAAGCGATGCGATAACATCAGTTGCAGCTTTCATTGGGATATCTATTGCATTGTTGCTCGGAAAAGGATACGAAAATGCGGATGACTATGCGGCATTATTTGCTGCTGGATTTATACTCTATAACTGTTATCATATTTTCAGACCAGCGCTTGGCGAGATCATGGATGAAAATGTCTACGATGAAGTCATTGATGATATCCGAAAAGAGGCATTAAAAGTTGAGGGGATAAAAGCGACAGAAAAATGTTTTGTTCGTAAATCCGGAGCGAAATATCATGTCGATCTCCATGCTATTGTCGATAGTGAAATTACAGTACGAGCAGGGCATGAGCTGGCGCATCAACTTAAGGACCATCTGAAAGCACATATTCCTGACCTTGGTCATGTGATGATCCATATCGAACCGAACGAATGCCGCTGGGAAGGAAATTAAAAATGGCAGCACATATCTCTTTTCTCGAACGGTGCCGCCATTTGATTTTTTATAAACTTAGGTGTTTTCTGCTTCAAGCAACTCGATCTGCCATTTAATCTGATCAGCTTGAATAGGGTAATTGACATGATTTCTTAAGCTTTCATAAATAGCTTCAAATAGCTGATTATAATCTCCTTTATGTGGGGTTACGAAAGATTCATGTTTTTGATTAGCGGCATCTATGGTCACGAGTTTCCCTTCGAGTCCTGCTGGCTCAAGGCCATAAGATGGATCGTCAGGTAGCATACCATCCAGCAATTGCTGTTCTTGCACATCCGTCATGTTTTTGACAAAACTTCCTTTTGTACCATGTAGGACAAAGGCTGGTTGTGGAGAAGCGACCAGCAGACTGCCCGTTAAGTAGACGTTCAGTTCAGCTGGATAGTAGAGATGATAGTGAAAGTAGTCTGCAACTTTTGAATCTGGTCTGTTAATAGACGTCGTCTTGCTGAATTTAATCGGCTTTCCAAAAAGGGAGATTGCCTGATCGAGAAGGTGAGGACCGAGGTCATAGGTAATACCATTGGAAATATACTGCGTATCTTCCTTGAAGTATTTTTGTCCCAATTCCATTTTATAGCGATCAAATCTGAAATGCACTTCAATCAGCTTTCCTAATTCTCCACTTTCTATTACTTTCTTAAGATCTAAAAAATGACTATCATAGCGTCTATTTTGATAGAAAAATAATTGTTTTCCTTGTTGTTTACTAATGGCAAGCAGCGCATCGAATTGTGCTGAGTCATCGACAGCGGGCTTTTCTATCAAAACATGTTTACCTGCTTCTAGGGCTTCTTTGGCATATTGAAAATGTGTATAGTTTGGTGTATTCACAATAACCAGTTCTATAGTATCGTCAGCTAGTAAGTCAGCCATAGTATCGTAACTTATTATTCCGGGATAGAATTCATGCGCGGCCTTTTTCGAGCGTTCCACAACGGCACTGAGATTGAAATGTGGATTGGTAGATATAAATGGTGCGTGAAAGACACGCCCAGACATGCCGAAACTAAGTATTCCTGTGTTAATTTGAGTATATTTCATTGTGTTTAAAATACGGCAGATTTCGCCAGTTATTATTTTATTTATGGACAGCTCAAGTGCTTTTTTTATTATTTCGCCCGTATCGATTTTCTATTTCTAACGTATTTTAGATAGCCAATTACGCAATTCTTTTGTCGTCAGTAGATAAACCGGAGAGCGCCGAGGAAAAGCGGATGTTCTACTATACTTGTAATGAATAGTAATGTTCCTGTTTTGAGATCATGCTATAAATATATAATTTTATACTGTGTATTGCAATATTCGGTTTTCTATTTATTTGAAGGTTAACAGCCTATTGCAAATGGAATGAGTTATTTGCCCTGAAATTGGCTTATTTTTTTAGCGTATAATGGATGGGCGTATTGAACGTTGATCAGCAATAATTTCGCTCATCTTCTATTGTAACCAATTATAATGTCCGCTTTTACAGGCTATTGTTAAAAGCAATATTAAAGTAATTAAAGTCAATGAAAATATGAATAATATCGTAAAAATTGCAGGCGCTATTCTGTTCGTCGTTTTAAGCGGCTGTAACGTACAGCGTAATGCACAGTTTAAAAAAGGAAATTGGGTATTTGGGGGCTTTGAGCGGCCCGAAGGCGTCAATCCAATTATTGAGCCAGATACGGGTTCGGTATTTTATGATCCAATTCTGAAAAAGGAAATTCGATGGGAGAATAACGATACCTTTAATCCTGCAGCGGTTGTTAAGGGAGATAGTGTGTATGTCATTTATCGTGCAGAGGACCGGACAGGAAAAGCGATTGGCCACCGTACCTCCAGGCTGGGACTAGCAGCCAGTGCAGATGGTATTCATTTCGAACGACTCAAAACACCGGTATTCTATCCTGCTCCCGACGACCAACAGGATAATGAATGGCCTGGTGGGACTGAGGATCCTCGGATAGCGCAAACAGAGGATGGGCGCTTTGTCATGTTTTACACCCAATGGAACCGAAAGGTGCCGCGCTTAGGTTTAGCCATCTCTTCTGATCTGAAACACTGGGTTAAATATGGACCTATTTTTAAAAAATCGAAAAATAAGCCCAATTTAATCAATGAGCCGCATAAATCAGCCTCAATTGTGACCGTATTGAAAGGCAATAAGCAGGTCGTTGCTAAAATCAACGGAAAATATTGGTTGTACTGGGGTGAGTACGGTGTTTATGGTGCCACATCCGATAATTTGATTGACTGGGAACCCGTACTAGACAATAGAGGAGCAATGAAACCCTTCATCTCTCCAAGGCATGGTTATTTCGATAGCGCATTGACTGAGTGCGGTCCTCCGGCAGTGCTTACGGATAAAGGAATTTTGTTGTTATACAATGGTAAGAATCATGCTGCGAAAGGAGATATGCGTTTTGCTAAAAACACCTATTCTGCGGGGCAGGTTCTATTTGATCCGCGAGATCCTACGCGCGTATTGGCGCGAATGGATGTTCCTTTTTTGCGCCCCATGGAATCTTTCGAGAAAAGCGGGCAATATATAGACGGAACGGTTTTTATCGAAGGATTGGTCTTTTTTAAACAAAAATGGTTTTTATATTATGGCTGTGCAGACTCTAGAGTTGCTGTAGCTATTTATAATCCGCGCTATCCACCGCTAATGGATCCTGTACCTGGATTGTAAAAGGGAAGAAGTTTTATTTGAAATTTGTTTAGATTATGGGTAGCTGGTCAAAGAGAATTTATTTAGTTGGCTGGGAACCTACCAAATAAAAAAAGGCAGATCATTTGATCTGCCTTTTTGGGTAAGTAATCGGGCTCGAACCGACGACCCCTAGAACCACAATCTAGTGCTCTAACCAACTGAGCTATACCTACCGTGATTTTGATGATACAAAAGTACGATTAAACCCTATTCCCTCCAAATATTTGACTGAAAAAAAACAGCGTTTAAAGTCAACTAGGTGAAGATTAGTTTATTAAATTTTAATAAAAAACATCGAAGCGCGTCCATATTGGCAGGAATGTTTACTTTAATAATCCAGAAGTTCCCGTTTGCTTTTCGTTTTTTACAAAAAAGGCGGTTTCTATTATAGAAACCGCCTTTTTTGTAAGGGGAACTTATATTAAATCATTTCTACACTTCTCTTCACAAATGATGTTAGATCGGCTCCGGACAATAAACCTCTGGATAAGAGTGCTAAATCAAAAGCTTGTTTTGCCAGTTTTGAACCCTCTTCGTCGGATGCTGATAAAATTCTTTTGATCAGTGGGTGGTTACCGTTGACAGTTACCTTATAATTGTCGGGCAATGAACCATAGAAATTCATACCACCACCACCTGTCTTGGCCATATCTTTCATTCGGCGCATAAATTCATCAAGCGTTACAGATACGGGCAGATCACCTTCATTTAACGCGTCAACTTCAACTTTCATATCTTGGCGTGAAATTGCTTTTTCGAAAACCTCCAGCGCTTTTTTGGATTCTTCTTCCGAAAGAGCCAGCTCGACTTTTTCGTCTTTCTGAATCAATTTATCGATAACGTCAGCATCCACACGTTTCAATTGAACCTTTTCACCGCCCTTTTGCTCCAAATAAGCTGCGAAGTGCGTATCCAGTGGGCCATCAAGCGTCAAGACATCATAGCCTTTATTTAAAGCAGTTTGGATAAAGCCATCTTGTTGGGCAGCATCATGTGTATATAAGTAGACAATGTTTCCATCTTTATCTACTTGAATGTCTTTGACTTTTTCGTAATATTCTTTGATGGTAAAACTTTCGTTGTTCGTGTTTTTTACTAAACAGAAGTCATTTGCTTTTTCCGCAAATTTCTCATCGCTTAGCATACCATATTTGATAAATAAGCCGATATCCGTCCATTTCTCTTCAAAGCCCTTGCGGTCAGTCTTAAATATTTCGTTCAATTTGTCAGCCACCTTTTTGGTGATATAACTATTGATTTTCTTGACGTTGCTATCAGCCTGCAAAAATGAACGCGATACGTTCAATGGGATGTCTGGAGAATCGATCACCCCGTGAAGTAACATCAAGAATTCTGGAACAATATCTTTCACTTCGTCGGTAATGAACACCTGTCTAGAGTAAAGCTTAATTTTATTGCGCTGGATCTCCAGTTCATTTTTAACTTTAGGAAAGTAAAGGATACCGGTCAGGTTGAATGGGTAATCGACGTTGAGGTGGATCCAAAACAATGGTTCATCCATTGAATACGGATACAGCTCGCGGTAGAATGCCAGATAATCTTCATCTTTTAACTCAGACGGTGACTTTGTCCAGGCAGGGTTAGTATTATTGATGATGTTGTCTACCTCTACAGATTTGTATTTTGGTTTTCCTTCTTCGTCTTCACCATCCGGTTCAGAATTGGTCTTGCTCCCAAAACGAATGGGTACAGGAAGGAATTTAGCATACTTATCTAGAATATCCTGTAAACGTGCCTGGCTTAAAAATTCAGTTGATTCTTCGTTAATATGTAAAATGACATCAGTACCACGTGTGGTTCTTGTTCCTGTAGAAATTTCGTAAGATGTACTACCGTCGCAAGTCCAGTGAGCCGGTTCTGCGCCATCCTGATAAGATAAGGATTGGATTTCCACCGTATCGGCGACCATAAATGCGGAATAGAAGCCTAAACCAAAACGGCCAATGATTTCATTTGCATCATTTGCTTCTTTGAATTTTTCCATGAACTCTGTGGCCCCTGAGAAAGCGATCTGGTTGATGTATTTTTTTATCTCCTCTGCTGTCATACCAATACCATTGTCGGAAATAGTGATGGTTTTGGCAGCTTCATCAAATTTTACATCTACAATCAATTCGCCTGTTTCACCTTGATATTGACCTAAAGAAGCCAGGCGTTTGATTTTTTGAGAAGCATCAACGGCATTAGATACCAGTTCACGCAAGAAAATTTCATTATCGGAATATAAGAACTTTTTGATTACGGGAAATATGTTCTCCGTGTGAATTGAAATACTACCTTTTTCTGGATTCATAATTTATATGTCGCTATTTTTAATTTTATGATTTGTTAAAAACGTACAATCTGTGTTCCAAATCGGTTTTAATAGGACATGATGGCAGGAAACTTCCCATTTTGTCATACATCTATGGGTCGCTTCTATCGGATCTTAAAGGGAACTGTCAGCAAGCGAAAGCCCCTTAGCCTAATTCAGGCTAGGGCTCTGTGGAAAGTTGGCAACATGTGCATATTTAGGGCCAAGTCCAATAATGGCATCCTTCCATAGCAATTCACCATTCCCTTCAAAAATGAGCTGATGGTGGTATTTATTCTGTACAGCCCAGCTATTCTCTTTGATTTCCCCGTCCAGTTGACCTGCAGACCATCCGGAATAGCCGATAAAGAATTTTAATTCGTCAGCTTTTATGCTATCCGTTTGGATGGCTTCGATAAGCTTCTCTTCATCGCCTCCGAAATAGATTCCAGGAGCAACTTCTTCGCCACTCAGCAATAAATCAAACCGGTTATGTACAAAAAAGAGGCTTTCCTGAGCCACGGGGCCACCCACGTAGATGGGAAAATTGCAATCCGGTATAGATTCCAATAATTGGCCTATGCGGACATTGGTTTGATTATTTAAAACAAAGCCGAGAGATCCCTCCGTATTGTATTCACATAGCAATATCACGGATCTGAGGAATCTAGGGTCTAACATAAACGGTTCGGAAATTAACAGACTTCCTTTTTGTGGGTCAAGTTCGGTAAACATATAGCGCGTATTTTAATGAGTTGTTGATCTAATCTTTTTTAATTAGAACTATGCGAGATTTGTGCCAAAATTGGGATTTTGTCAATTTCTACTAACTTTATAGAGAAAAAGCAATGATTTTAGTAAGTTTGTAGGACATAAATATAGGTTTCTATGTCCATTCAACATAAAGATATTGCAGCAATCAGACAGGATTACGTATTAGGTAGCCTATCTGAATCGGATGTGGATCGTGATCCAGTCCACCAGTTTAAAAAATGGTTTGATGCGGCTATTCACAGCGAGGTGACCGAACCCAATGCTATGGTGCTTTCAACCGTCTCTTCCCATCATTTGCCGTCCTCTCGAGTTGTTCTATTGAAGGATATTGTAGCAGAAGGTTTAGTCTTTTTTACAAATTATGAGAGTCGTAAAGGGGAAGACATGAAAGCTAATCCGCATGCTGCATTATTGTTTTTCTGGCCTGAATTACAGCGGCAGGTCCGGATCGAAGGTGTTATTGATTTTGTAAGTGAGGCCGATTCGGATGAATATTTTCAATCACGACCCAAAGCGAGCCGTATCGGTGCACTGGCTTCCCCGCAGAGCCACGAGATTCCAAACCGCAGTTTTTTGGAAAACAGGGTGGAAGAATTCGAGCACCAATATAATGGAAGCGAAGCTGTACCTAGACCATCACATTGGGGCGGCTATCTGCTGAAACCGATTTATTTCGAGTTCTGGCAGGGACGTGCAAGCCGGCTGCATGATCGTATCGTTTATAAAAAAGTGTCTGATTCCTGGAAGATTACACGTATAGCTCCATAAATATGACATTTGACGAAATTAAATCGATGTTGGTTTCCAGATTTGGAACTCAAATTATTCTTAAGGAAGATCGCAATGGGCTGCAGCCTGCATTATTTATTGATAAGGCCGATATAATAGCCGTCTGTTTGTTCCTGAGGGATACAGAGGGGCTGTACTTTGATTTTTTAAGCAATCTTACTGCGGTGGACTATCAAACGCATTTTACCGTTGTCTATCATCTCAATTCATTGCCTTATCAACACGGTTTGGTCTTAAAAGTTGAGCTGTCTGGTCATCGTTCGCTGGACGAATTACCTGAGATTCCTTCGCTTACTTCGGTATGGCGTACGGCAGATTGGCATGAACGGGAAGCGTTTGACCTGATGGGAATTTATTTTGAGGGACACCCGGATCTTAGAAGGATTCTGCTTCCCGACGATTGGGAAGGGTATCCTCTGCGCAAGGATTATCAAGAGGCAGAAACATATCATGGCATTCATATTAATTGATCGAAATGGCGAATCCAAAATATAGAGAGGCACTAGTGCGCTATGAAAAACACCTTACAGCGATATCCAGTCAGGAAATGGTGTTAAACATGGGGCCTCAGCATCCTTCGACGCATGGCGTACTCCGGCTTCAGCTGATTACAGACGGAGAGGTTGTGAAAGAGGTTGTTCCCCATTTAGGGTATCTACACCGCTGTTTTGATAAGCATGCCGAATCGTTAAATTATGCAAAGACAATTCCTTTTACTGATCGTCTAGATTATCTAGCCTCAATGAATAATAGTCATGCTTTCGTTATGGGTGTCGAACGCATGCTTGGTCTCGACAGTAGGCTACCCAAAAGAATAGAGTACATCCGGGTGCTGGTCTGTGAACTCAATCGAATTGCATCGCACCTGATTGCTATTGGAACATATGGTATTGATATCGGTGCAACAACGCCGTTTCTCTGGTGTTTTCGTGACCGTGAACATATTATGAATATGCTTGAGTGGGCTTCTGGTTCCCGGATGTTGTACAACTATATTTGGGTTGGTGGTTTGTTTTATGATTTGCCTGTTGGCTTTGAAGCACGTTGTGCAGAATTTATTGCATACTTCAAACCTAAATTGGTCGAACTGGATGAGATATTAACTCAGAATCAGATATTTATATCCCGTACGGCTAAAATAGGTGTACTTCCTGCTGACGTTGCGATAAATTATGGTGTATCGGGACCTATGCTGCGGGCTTCGGGTATAAAATGGGATTTGAGACGAATAGATGGCTATTCGGTTTATCCAGAGATTGATTTTGAGATACCTGTAGGAACAGGTGAAATGGGAACACTCGGTGATTGCTGGGACCGTTATAAAGTTAGGGTAGATGAGGTCAAGCAATCTGTTCGCATCGTTGAGCAATGCCTTGAACGATTGCAGAAAGATTTTAAACGTACAGCCGAATTTGATCCGCGGGCTCTTGTACCGAAGAAAGTAAATTTGAAAGCTCAGGATTATTATGTGCGTGCTGAAAATCCGAAGGGAGAATTGGGTTTTTACTTTGTCACAAAAGATAAATCAGATATTCCATTGCGTGTAAAATCAAGGGGGCCAAGTTTCAATAACCTTTCGGTGATTTCAGAACTCGGAAAAGGCGTGCTGATTGCTGATTTGATTGCAATTCTTGGATCTATCGATATCGTTTTAGGAGAGGTGGATCGTTAGATTGCGGTAGTATGCATGTTTTATAAACGATTTAGCAAAACAAAATAGGGATTGTATTGAAAATGTTGCAGGAAAACGCAAATAAATTTGTAAATGAAAGCAATTTTCATCATATTTGCAGTCTCATAATTTAAGTTTATAATTGGTTAATGAAAGCTCGTTACTCCCAAAGTAGCGGGCTTTTCTTTTTTTTTATCGATGCACCTATTAATGTAAGTTATTAATGATTTCGGTGTTGGTTTGCGCTTGAAGGGTTTACTGCTTTTTCATCTGTGCAATGTTGATTATCCTGTATATTTCGTCGAATTCCTGCACTAGAATTTAACGTAAATGATTACCTTTACTGGTCTTAAATATAAAAAAGTGACGGATAGTTTAGTTATCATTCCAACATATAATGAAAAGGAAAATATTGAAAAAATCATTCGCAAAGTTTTTTCCTTATCACATGCATTTGATATTTTAATTGTAGATGATGGTTCCCCGGATGGAACGGCTACCATCATCAAGAATTTACAGCTTCATGAATTTACTGGCCGTTTGTTTATCGAAGAGCGAACCGGGAAACTAGGGCTGGGAACGGCGTATATTCATGGATTTAAATGGGCGCTATCCCGCGAACATTACCATTATATTTTTGAAATGGATGCAGATTTCAGCCACAATCCAGAGGACTTGCTTCGTTTACGGCAGGCTTGCGTGGATGGTGCTGATATGAGTATAGGTTCGCGTTATATCAAGGGCGTGAATGTGGTCAATTGGCCAATGAGCCGGGTACTGATGTCGTATTTTGCTTCGGTATATGTTCGTTTTATAACAGGGATAGATATCCAGGATGCTACTGCCGGATTTGTTTGTTTTACAAGGGAAGTCCTTGGAACAATCCCGCTCGACAAGATTAAGTTTGTAGGCTATGCCTTTCAGATTGAAATGAAATTCACAGCCATAAAATATGGCTTTAAGGTGGTCGAAGTACCCATTATATTTACAGATCGGACCGAAGGTACATCAAAGATGAGTACGAGTATCTTTAAGGAAGCATTTTTTGGTGTAATCCAATTAAAATTAGGTAGTATCGGAAAGCGCTATAAGAGAAATTAAAAATATTGCCACAATGAACGAGAATTTAGATCCAAATGCAGAACGTCTCAGTAATACCGACCGTGATATTGAACGAGCATTGCGGCCTCAGGCTTTTGAAGACTTTACCGGACAGGCTAAAATATTAGAGAACCTCAATATTTTTGTGAAAGCGGCTAGGCTGAGAGGCGAGGCGCTGGATCACGTTTTGCTGCATGGCCCTCCGGGCTTAGGAAAAACAACTTTGTCGCATATTATTGCGAATGAGATGGGGGTTGGTATCAAAATTACTTCAGGACCTGTATTGGATAAACCGGGTGATTTAGCAGGGTTATTAACAAATTTGGAAGAAGGTGATGTTTTGTTTATCGATGAGATTCATCGATTAAGTCCTTTGGTGGAAGAATATCTTTATTCGGCTATGGAGGATTTCAAAATTGACATCATGCTGGAAACAGGACCAAATGCACGTTCTGTTCAGATTTCCCTGAATCCGTTTACCTTGATCGGGGCCACAACACGCTCGGGACTTTTGACTGCCCCCTTGCGTGCACGCTTTGGAATTAATTCACGCCTCCAATATTACGATGCAAAATTGCTGACAACTATTGTGTTGCGCTCGGCTCATATCTTAAACACACCGATATCCGAGGAAGGGGCCTATGAGATTGCGCGGAGGAGCAGGGGTACACCCCGGATAGCCAATGCTTTACTGCGCCGTACACGGGATTTTGCTCAGATAAAAGGTAACGGAAGCATCGATAAAGAAATAGCGAAATATGCTTTGCACGCGCTTAATGTGGATGAAAATGGTTTAGACGAGATGGACAACAAAATCTTAACGACTATTATAGACAAATTTAAAGGAGGACCTGTCGGACTAAAAACTGTAGCTACTGCTGTTGGTGAGGATGAAGGTACGATTGAGGAAGTCTATGAACCCTTTTTGATTCAAGAAGGGTACATTATGCGGACCTCAAGGGGTCGCGAGTGTACCGAAGCGGCCTATAAGCACTTGGGCCGTGTCAATCATTCGAAAGGAAACACACTGTTTTAAGCGCGAATGAAAAGTGTATTTTAACTTTTCTGCTGCATAATTTTATTAGTCCGGCTCATTAGGGCTGGACTAGGTTTTGTCCGTTGAAAATAGTTTATTTGCGCCTGTAACTCCTCCTGTACCCAGGGATGCTTTTTTCGTAGGTTATTTAAGACGTCCAGGCAGTTGACCAATACAGCGACAGGACAGGGAGGGTCGATCATCCATTGGAAGGAGTACTCGATGATTTGTTCTTCCGCCTCATTCCCAAGTGTATATTCTTTATTTTTTTTCGACGTCAAAAATAGCAGAACCTCAGTGTAACTTCTAAGGCAGCTCCAATTCTTTTGTTTTTTTAAATTATCCAGGAATTGTGGGAGAACAGATTTTAGCAGTGCCGTATTTTTTAAAACGATGGTTTCAAAAACCCATGCGGCGCGAAAGGCGATCTTTTTATCTTTCTCTAAGGAAATATTCAACAGATCGCTTAGTGTTATTCCCTGAAGAATATCCAAAGAAAAATCCGCTACCTCGAAAGATCTCAAGGTAACGGATAGAAATGCTAATTTTTCATCGTATGTCATATAGCCGTTATCTTTGTGGCTTTTCCCGATTTATTTCGGTCATGTCGACCTCGTTCATTTTGGAATCGCCCAACAGATACTGGCTAAAGTAATCGCCCATTTTCCAAAAGAAATACTCTGTCATATCACCAAAACCATGTCTTTGTCCCGGTAATAGTAAGAAATCAAATCTTTTGTTGGCTTTAATGAGTGCATCGACCATTCGAATCGAGTTAGCCGGGTGTACATTGTTATCGATATCGCCGGTGGCGATCAATAGTTTACCTTTAAGATTTTTTGCGATCTCTGTATTTTTATTGATCTGGTACGAGAACGTAGTATCTCCTTTAGCGGATACCTTTTCTGTTACACCATGATGGCGCTCGCTCCACCAGCGGTTGTAGATTTGGTTTTCATGATTTGCTGCTCCAGACACGGCAACTTTAAAGAAATCAGGATACACAAGCATCGCTGCTGTAGACATAAATCCTCCCCCGGAGTGGCCAGTTATACCCACACGGTTAATATCAATATATTTATAGCGGTCAGCAAGCTGTTCTGCGGCCACTTTTTTATCTTCCAAACCATAGTCGCGCAGATTTCCGTAACCATAGGTATGGTACCACTGCGAACGTGAAGGATGTCCGCCACGGTTACCGACGGTGATGACGATAAAACCGAACTGTGCTAGCCTGTCGATTCGGTCCATGCTTCTGCCAAATGACTTATTGACCGCTTCGGTCTGAGGCCCAGGGTAGACATATTCGACAATGGGGTACATTCTGGTGCTGTCAAAATCAAATGGTTTATACATCACCCCATAAAGATCCGTGGTACCATCTCCAGCTTTTACTTTAAAGGGTTCCGGAAATTTGTAACCAGCAGCAAAAAGTAACGACAGATCGGCCTTTTCCAATGTCATTACTTTTTGTCCATTGCTATTGTACAAGACAGATTCGGGCGTTGTGTTGACCCTGGAGGAGTTATTAACAAAGTACCTAGAAGATTCACTCATTTCCACCTGGTGATCAAAGTTTCCCGGGTTTAATAATTTAATACCAGAGCCTCCTGTATTTATACTATATTGGTGCAGATAATAAGGGTCTTCGTTTTTCTCACGGCCCGATGCTGTAAAGTATAGTGTTCCTGAAGCAGGGTCTAAACCAGTAATTTCTTCCGAATGAAAGGCACCTTTTGTAATCTGATTAATCAATTTTCCATTTGTGTCGTACAGGTAGTAATGGCCCCATCCGTCTCTTTCTGACCAATGGATCAATTGTTTTTTATATTCAATCAGGAATGGTTTTTGAGCATCCAGATAGACATTGGAGCGTTCTTGGATAATGTTGTTTACTGTGCCATTTACATTGACTTTTAGGAGGTCAATCCGTTTGAGGTCGCGGCTAGAACGTGAAATGTAAAATTCCTCGTTATTGCCTAACCAGTAATTGATAAAGTAATCCTCTTTATACGAATTTTTATCCGGAGTTTTTGTCCAGGTTGAGAGGGTCTGATTTTTAAACGCGGACACATCGATGCGACGTGGAGTTTTTGCTCCTGCATCAAAGATATAAAGTTCAGTTTCCGTCGAATCGACCTCACCTGGCATTTGGTATTTATACGTTTCAAGTGTGGGGCGGGATGAGCCAACATTATTGATTACCCACAAAGGTTTTAATGAACGGTTGTCCTTTCTGCTCAAGGTAAAATAACGCCCATCTGGCGACCAGCTGATCCATACCCGCTTACGTTTAGGTTCATTTTCTTTATCTTTTTCTTTTTCGTCACCAGTAGTTGTACTGTATTCATCGCCGCCCCAAGCATAATATTGCACACCGTCTTTTGTAATTTGGTGTTCTACAATGGTGCTGTCCTTTTCATTTTTTACCGCTTTAAGATAGTTGGACCTGTCCATCCAATACAAATTGTAGTCTTTTGCAAAGTAAACTGTATTGGTATCAGGGGAGAAGCTCGCCCAAGCCAAAGGTGGTTTTACTTTTGTCGAGTCACTGATTTCTAAGACAGACTTTGTTGCCAGATCGTATTCCAGATAAAATAGTTTCTTTTTGGTGGTATCGGACTTATTCTTGAGTTTTTGTATTTCATCCTTGGATTTGACGGTATCTTGCGTACTCTGAACCTGAAATCTTAATTTCTTCTCATCTTTAGTAAACCGAAGCCCTTGTAATTCCAGGTGTTGGGCATCTACAGGGTTTTTAACGATTTTAGTAATTTGAGCGGCGATGTCGTCATTATTGAAAAGGAGTTCTTTCTTTTTCAGGGCGGGATTAACAATGTACCAGTTTCTTCCCTGCGGGCTTGCGTAATCATACCAAAAGCGATCAGAAAAATTGATCCAGTTTGGTTTGATACTGGTTGAAAAAATCATTTTCTTTAATTTTTCAGGGGAAAATTTCGCTGCCAACTGATAGTTGGCCTTTATAGGCACCTCTTTCGCCTGTTGTGCGGTACCCATATAGGGTAATAAGCTGACCGCTAAGATAAAGTAGAACTTATGCATTAAATAATAATATAGATAATCGTGCAATAATGGTTTTGGATGTAAAAATATCTATAATGAGGTTCTTTTGCGAATGATTCGTGTAATAATCCTATGATGGATAGAAGTTTTCACTGAAATTAACCAAAAAAAGCTCCTTTGTTGCCCGTGTCACCCCGGTATATAGCCATCTTAAAAATTCAAGATCCAACATGTCATCGTTTAAATAACCCTGGTCTACAAAGACGATTGGCCACTGGCCGCCCTGCGCTTTGTGGCAGGTAATTGCAAATGCAAATTTAATCTGAAGTGCATTATAATAGGGATCTTTTTTGATTGCTTCGAGGCGGTCTTTTTTATCCATAATATCGGCATAATCTAAGGCGATCTCTTCGTAGAGTGCTTTTTGGGTTTCATAGGGCAGGTTGGGACTATCCGTATAGAGGCTGTCTAGGATGACGCGGCAAGTGATAGGTTCTATTTCGTCAATGTCTACAAATTCAAGTGTGACATCTGCAAATCGAAATCCATGCTGGTCATGGATATTGCTCACTTTTCGTACTTTGGCCATATCGCCGTTTGCGATAAATCCATCGCCCAGGTTATTTTCCTGTAGCCAGAAGTAGTTGTTTTTTACAACCATAATATAATCTCCGCCGGTCAGTTCCTCATCCCGAAATAAGATCCTATTTCTTATATTTTGATTGTACAAATTTGCGGAGCGGTTTGAACGGCAGATAATCATTGTATTTTCGAGTCCATATTTGTCATAGGCATAGTTTATCCCTTCGATTAATCGTTCACCTGTCATTCTGTAAAGGTCTTTGAATCCTTTAGTTATGAATTTAGGAAAAGGAAAATTATCTTGATCTTCCTCTGCAGAGGTTATCTCTTCGCGTATTTTTGTCGCATTATACAGTATGCCAGAATCTTTGGATTGACGTACCACTGTGGTCAGCTCAAACGGATAAACGCATAGATGAAATTCATTTTCGAGATAATTTGGGTTTAATGCGGGGCTGTCCAGGAGTCCTACAGGTGGTAACTGAGCGGTATCTCCGACAAATAGTAGGGTGCAATTCTTCCCGGATTGCACATAGCGGATCAGGTCATCCAAAAGACTTCCCGAAAAGGCATTTACAGGAGCATTGGAGATCATTGAAGCTTCATCGATAATAAATAGGGTATCTTCATGAAGATTCTCCGCTAAAGTGAAATCCAGCTGAAATGAAACAGCAGATTTTTTTCGATAGATTTTCTTGTGGATTGTCAGTGCTTTGCGACCCGAATAATAGGTAATCACTTTTGCAGCCCTGCCCGTTGGAGCCAGCAAAACAGCTTTTTTGCGTAATGCTGGCAGTACTTTGACCAGCGCCGAAATTAACGTTGTCTTTCCCGTACCGGCGTATCCTCGAAGTACAAAGCAGGATTGCTTGTCAAAAGCGAGTAGAAATTCTTCCAGTAATTCGAAGGCCTCCAACTGCTGACCGGTGGCCTGCCATGGAAATTGCTGTATTAACAGATTTTTGATGAACACCTTCAAAGTTATTTAAAAGGTTTGTCTTATCCTCTAGAAAAAGCTATTTTTGCTTTAAGAAATTTTAATTTTTACAATTCAGCGAATGAATTATATTTCAAAGCAATTCAATATTCATTATTTACCAGAGTACAATCTTTTGGTCAAGGCTGGCTTTCAGAAAGATGTCTTGGCAGTGGTTGATAAAAAGTCGGTTGCGCCGATTTTGATCGAGTATCCTTCAGAGGAGCCGATTTTAGATGCCACGCGAATTATGAGTCTTCCGTTTCGATTTGTCCGTGTGGTGATACCACATCAAACTTTTACATTTATTCCGAAAGAGTTTTTTCTGAGTGAAAAGATGGGCGATTACCTGAAGTTTTTAGGCACATCTGATCTTGAAAATACCTTTAGCTATTCTTTAGATAACCTTAATTTAATTGCTGCATATCAGTTTGATGGATTGTTATTAAATAGATGGAGGAGGTTGTTTCCTGATGCTGTGATACTTCCCGAGTTCGCTGTTGTGCTTGACCGCGCACAGGAGCGCGTTTCGATTCGAGGTAGTGTCTTAGGGCTTCATTTTGTAGCTGAAAATACGGTTGATTTTTACCTGTTTAAAAACGGTGTTTTCCAGCTCTATAATAGTTTTGAAATTCATACGCTGGATGATATTAGCTATTATGTGCTTAATATTTTAACCCAATTCAACCTTGGCGACTCCATTAACAAAGTGCTTCTTTCAGGAGAAATCCCAAATGAATCTTATTATAAGCGTATCTCGACTTATACTGCTGATATTGAAATATTGGATTTAAAAACAAAAGTTGTATTGGCAGATAGGGAAGTCGACTCAAATTTGGCGCCATATAATGTATTATTTGATTCTATACTATGCGAATAATCGGAGGTCGTTTAGGTGGCTTAAGGCTCAATCCACCAAATAATTTACCTGTGCGACCAACCACGGATATCGCCAAAGAAGCGCTGTTTAATATTTTACAGAACAAGCTGGATTTTGATGGTTTAGCATGTCTGGATCTTTTTGCAGGAACAGGGAATATTAGTTTTGAGCTCGCATCGAGGGATGTGGAGCATGTAGATGCGATAGACCTTCATTTCAAATGTGTGCAATACATCAATGATACAGTGGATAAGATGAAATTGGAGCAGATTAAAGCAAGAAAAGCCGATGTGTTCAAATTCATTGCTAGCTGTAGGGATACTTATGATTTTATTTTTGCTGATCCACCTTATGATATTCCTAAATTACCACAATTACCAAAACTAATTTTTGACCAACAATTACTGCGTAATGGTGGGCTCCTCGTTGTTGAGCATCCGTCAACAAGGCAGATGGAAGATCATCCAAATTTTATAGAAACTAGGAAATACGGGTATTCATCATTTTCTTTTTACACTAATACGATCTAATATGAAAATTGCTGTTTTTCCGGGATCCTTTGACCCTTTTACTTTAGCGCATCAAGATCTTGTCGAAAGAGCAATGCCGTTATTTGATAAAATCATTATTGCGGTAGGATATAACGCCAATAAAAAGGGTATGTTAAACCATGACGAGCGGGTGGAATCAATTAGCCGTGTTTTTAGCGACGTAAGCGGGGTTGAGGTGCATAAATATAAGGGCTTAACCGTGGAGTTCTGCAGGCAGGTTAAAGCGCGTTTTATATTACGTGGGCTCCGGAATACCAATGATTTCGAATTTGAAAACGCCATTGCTCAAAATAATCTCCTGCTCAATAACGAGGTGGAAAGTTATTTCTTGATGAGTAGGTCTGGGACTGCCCATATTTCTTCGTCCATTGTTAGAGATGTCTGGTTTAATGGGGGGGATATCAGTGCGATGGTGCCCGTTGCCATTCTGTCGCTATTGAATGAAAAAGATAAATAAGCACGATCAATAAAGCCCGATTTAATAAAAAAGTGCAGCAAAATAATATTTTGTTGCACTTTTTTTATTATTGGTAGACAGGGTTTTATGTGTTTTATGTAAATAATATGTTTTCGGTATTGAAGACTGTCTGATTCCTCTCTATGCTTTAAGGCCAAATATTATTTGGTTACACCATTATTTCAGACTTAATATGTTTGTTTTCAAATCATTAAATTAATTTATCCGTATTTTAGCTTACTATGAGCTTGCTTTGTCCAATAGATCACATTCTTCAGGTGTTAGCTTGATTTCGACAGCTCTACTGAGTTCTTCGAGCTGCTGGATACTGGTTGCACTTACAATAGGAGCTGTAACTGATGGTCTATGTAAAATCCAGGCTAAGGCAATGGCTGACATGCTTGCTTGTTGGCTATGGGCTATCTCAGCTAATACATCTAAAATACGGAGACCACGCGCATTAAACCTGTCTTTTAATGCATCGTAGCGCTTTACCTCTTTTATATCATCCAAAGAGCGGTATTTGCCCGAGAGGAAGCCGCTGGCGAGTGAATAGTAGCTGATTACACCTAGATGATTGTTAAGGGTCAATTGTTCATACTGTTCTTCATATTTCACTCGGTCGTAAAGGTTGTATTCCGGCTGGATAGCAATATAAGCGGGCAGATTGTGCTCCTCAGCAATCTGGAGGGATTCCGCAATCCGTTCCGGACTGAGATTTGATGCACCGATCCATTTTATTTTTCCAGTCTGGATCAGGTGATGGTAAGCCTCCAGTGTTTCATCGATTCCGATTGTCAGATCATCGTGATGAGATTGATAAAGATCAATTGTATCTACCTTCAGGCGCAAGAGCGAATCTTCCACAGCTTTAATAATATACTCTTTTTTCAGATTAGGTTTACTATTATCTATTCGGCGTCCACCGACTTTTGTGGCAATCTGAATTTTATCACGCGTATCTCGTTTGTTGATCCATTTGCCAATGATTGTTTCTGATTCAGATCCGCTGTGCCCCGGTACCCAATGCGAATAGTTGTTAGATGTATCAATCAGGCTGAATCCCATATCGACAAAAGCATCTAACAGCGCGAAGGATTGCTTCTCATCTACGGTCCAACCAAATACATTTCCACCAAATACAAGCGGTTTGAATTCAATTTCACTATTTCCGAGTTTTACTTTTTCCATGATCATTTGATTGTTTCCTAATTAAAATTAGGTAAAAAAGCCCATTTTCAATCTATTTATATCGGAGTGAAAAGTTTTTTTTAAATTTTCTTATTCATTCTCAGCAGGTTTTAAAAATGATTAGTAAGGTAATTTGGAATAATAAAAACTTTGCTTACTTTTGCATCATCCCAAACGGATATGCCCGGATGGCGGAATTGGTAGACGCGCTGGTCTCAAACACCAGTGGGAAACCGTGCCGGTTCGACTCCGGCTCCGGGTACAAAAATCCTCTTTACTGAATGTAAAGAGGATTTATTGTTTTATAGGCCTTTTTCAATAAATCATTACATCCGATAATCACGGATGGATTATGTACAAAAGTTGAAGATATGTCAAAAAATAGGATCAGGGCATTGTTCTGCAACGATTAATCATAGACCGAGGTGGACTCAAACCCTCTTACCTCGGTCCGCGGGAGAGCGAGGTGTTAACCAGAATAGATTAACGTCTCACCAATAACTAATCTTGTTAATATAGACGAACCCTAATAAACTCCTTATAACAGTTGGCATCGGAGAAGTGTGAAGTATAAAAGAAAGTTCTATAATTCACATCTCAGTAGCCATGTTTATCAACGCATGTTTTTTTTTGACGATAAAATGTTACCGACCTACAGCAACAACATCGGACAAACGTCAAAATTAATCCGCCCAGGAATTAGAGTTAATTCTGGGCGGAAAGGATTGATAAGGGAGGGGATGATATGACGGATCTGTTATTCTAAACTTGTTAATGGAACAAGTCGGAAGTTTGCAAGGTACATCTGAAAATTCTTTACGGCTTGTGGCGTATGGCCATCTTCGTTGAGATCGTAATTCGTATATCCGACTAATGACTCGAAGCCATTTGTTTGCAATGATGTGGAATAATCTTTTAGTGAGCTCATTGCTAGTGTTGGAAACTCACTAAATTTGAGCGTAATTGTTTTCCACCCGTTGTCAAATCCAAATGGACTTAATTCTAATCCGCCAGTAGTCACTTTTTTCCATTCCCAAGCCGTGATATTATAGAGATATGCATAGTTCACCCCACTTCTGTTTTTATTCATTTTGAAAGGGATAGCGCCTGATATCCAGGGTGATGGCATGTATAGTTCAAATTGTATGGCGAGATTTTCAATGGAGGTTGTTCCTTTTATCTCGCTATTGTTTTCAATCAATTTGTTGAAAGCTTTATAAGCGTGAAACTTAAAAAAATTGCCGCTAATACCATTGTTTGTTGCTACGGGTATATCTGTTTTTGTAGCTGGAATAGCAATCACGTATTCTGGATTTCGCTGAAGGCCTGTCAGTGCCGCAATATCCCCTGGATTCGAGTAGATTTTGATCCCGTTACTTCCTCCAGCAACCATAGCTTCCTCTGTAAAAGTTTTTAGAAATATTCCATTTTGGAAAAACATGTAGGGAGCTGAAGAATAGCGCTCATTATCGATCTCAATCGTAATGCGTCCATATTTTTGTCTATCGATGTTTGCAGGAACAATCACTTGTAAGATGGAGTCATTGGCAGATTTTATAGTACCTTTTGTTGAATCAGGGAAAGTGACGGCATTCGCATCTTTCAGGTTTTTACCGTATACTTCAATGAGGTCTCCAGCATAGGGCATTGTATAAGATATTCCACTGATCGATGGAATTTTATCTGGGTCCCGAAAAATAAATCCGTCAAAGCTTATTTGACCTGCTGTGGTCACTAGCTTGATGGTGTTTAGCAATGTTTGGTCCGTTACATCACTGCCTGTTGGTATGGTCTCCGGCACGTTGATGATAATGTCTGTATCGGTAACATAAATCGGTATAAAAGGCACCTGTGTTCCATTGAAGTAGACACGCTGTAGGCCAGTAAAACCATTGCCGTGGATACGGATCCAATTATTGAAAAAAACAGAAGATATCTGGGTGGGTTCTGTATTTCTGCTGTGTGACCAGACACCTGTAACTTGTATGCTGCTGCTAGCTGAATCTTTCTTGCATGAAAAAAAACTATAACATATTAGCACTATGATAAATATATATGTAATCCTTAAATTTTTCATATCAAATTATTTAAAGTCATAATTTATTGGAGCTGAGGTCAATTCAGGATCAGTTGTTACATCTGCAGATGGGTAGGGTAAACACCAAATATTGGATGTTGAACCCACTGCATGCACATAAGATCCTGCGGGCAGGTTATGTACCACGGCTTGTGGTTTGTAACCACTTTGGGCGCGAGGAGAGTTTGTCCAACCTTTGCCTGCGGGATACAATAAAGGATCATAGGTGTATGCCCAAGAGGCATAATTGGTAAATGGGGTTTCCGCATCGCTATCTTTTAGTTTATTATTGAGTAAGTTAAGGGTCCATTCCATGTCGTAAAAGGATCTCCTCTTAAGGTCAGTCCAGTAGATCGTCTCATAAAAAAACTCGAGCCTTCTTTCCATAAATAATCGGTTTCGGGTAATCGTTGTTGCTGGCACATAATTCTGGATATTTTTGCTGAATGCCCTTTCCCTTACTTTATTAAAGTATGTTAGCGCTATTTGATCAGCAGTCTGTTGTTGTCTTCCAAGAGCAGCCTCGACATACATGAGATAGATTTCAGACATCCGTAACATGGGTGATACTAAACCTGTATTGCCCTGAACAGCCGCTCCATCGGTGTCTTTACTACTGCCGACAACGAATTTTTTTAAATTGACCTTCGTTTTTCCGCTAGGTACAGTCCAGCTTCCTGCTTTTAAGTGAGTTCCGATATAACTGTAATTTTGTCCAGGAATCGAAACACTTCCGCGCATTCTGGACAACGCACCATCATCCACAAAGGACTTGAGCATATCGTAAGAAGCGAATAGTGCCCCGCCTCCATTTAAGTTGCCTGTTAACTCCCTGTTGTAGGCAAGATCATTCAATGGACTCGTATATCCCCAATCTGTAATGCCCGGTATAAATTGAATGCCAAATAGGGTTTCCGAATTATTATTGTTTTGTGTCCGCCAAAGTTGTTCGAAATCAGGCAGCATGGAGTAATATCCGCCTTCCACCACTTGTTGACAGAGTTTCTTGACATGCTGAAAATAGGTGTCTGCCAATTCGTTGTTGCTTCCTGCATTGTTTCGACTTAGATAATCGGTTGAAAAATGGTTGCCCATCGCATAATTTGCAGCCATTAGGTATATCCTTGATAGCATCCCCCTTGCACTATCTTTAGTCACTCTTCCTTTTGTATCGGTATCTTTGAGAAATTCTGACGCAAATATGAGGTCGTTAATGGCGTATTGCACCACATCTTCAAAGCGATGAGGTGGTGTTAGGGGATTTAAAGTATGGTTTCTAGGATCGTCGATAATGGGTACATCGTGCCATAAGTTTGCCAGGTACCAATATGCAGTTGCTCGCATAAAACGTGCTTCAGCTTCGCATGCTTTTACTTCTGTTTCGTTTATACCATTTGCTATCGCTGTTTTCACATAATCATTGATAATGTAATCAGCTTGGGTAATCACCAGATATAAAGATGCCCAAGAGTTTGCTATATTATTGTAATTGGCAACTTCTGAGAATAGGGCAGTAGTGATCAATTCACCGGTCACTCCGTCCACATATAGATTTCCAGCTCTGGCCTCTGTGATTTCCCGTACAGAGGTGTTGGTGGTGTACCATGGTCGGCAGTATAGAGCAGCCGTTGCGCCACGGAGATCGGCTATGTTTTTAAAAGATTGTGTTGCCTGTTTCTGTGTTTCAGATGTTACGTCAAGGTATTTTTCACAGCTTGAAAAACCTAATATAGCACAAACTAATGGGATATAATAAAATGTATTTTTCATGATCAAATGGTTAAAAGGTGATATCTAAACCTAATGTATATGTGCGAGGTGAAGGAACAAAACCACCGTCAACGCCATAGCGAAGCATACTTTGCCCTGAACTGGAACCTACTTCAGGTGTATAGCCTTTATACTTGGTGAAGATGAACACATTTTGTAAATTGGAATACACCCGAATATTGTTGATATTATATCTAGACAGAAATTTTGTTGGAAACCGATAACCTAGAGCGATATTTTGTACCCTCACGAAAGTGCCATCTTCCACAAAACGATCACTAAAGATGCTGTTTTGAGCATCTCTGACAGACATGCGTCCTAATTGAGGATCTGAACCTGGTAGCACAAATGCATTCCACACATTTGTATTTTGTGCATCACCGTCATAATAACCGATTTTTGGATAGTTGGCAACATCTTTTCGGACATTGCTATACGTTCTGGGATTATCCAGCGCTGCTCTAAAAATATTAAAGATTTTATGACCAAAAGAACCGTTTAAGAACAGCGTGAAATCAAAGTTTTTATAATTGAACGTGTTATTGAAACCAAAAGTAAATTTCGGCAGCGGACTTCCGATCAATGTCATATCGGCATCGTTGATGATTCCGTCCTGATTCAGATCTGCATAAAGGATGTCACCGACATAGGTGGAAGTTGCTAAGCCGTCATTATTGACAATGTCACCAATTCGATTTTTAAATGTCGCAGTGATCACGGTACTCGTTCCATTACCATTATCCTGTAGATAGTCAGATGCAGTATTAATTCGACCAATCTGTTTGTATCCATAAAATTGAGAAATAGGCTTGCCCTGCATGGTTTGGGTGATGATGTTGGTGCCATTGGAGTAATCAATCTGTTGGATTGTTGCTGTTTTGGTATTCATGCGGGTCACCTCATTTCGATTAAGGGTAAACACAAGCCCACTTCTCCAGTTGAAATCGGTCTTTTTGATGTTATGTGTATTGAGGGAAAATTCAATTCCTTTATTTTCTATAGCACCAATATTATAATAAGGAGGGGCAGCTGAACCTGGGGTATTGCCGCGTGTCCCCGTGAATGAGGGCAAAGACAAACGAAGGAGAAGATCATCTGTGACTTTATTGTAAGCATCGAAAACCAATTCAACACGCCGCTTTAAAAAACTGAGATCAAAGCCTATATTCCAAGATTTTGTTGTCTCCCACGTAATATTTTCGTTCGGAATATTTGAAGTCGAATAACCTACTCCCCAATTGTTGGTGAGGACATTAGCTAAAATGGCCTGATAGGCAAATGCGTCTACATTGGCATTGCCAACGGCGCCATAACTCACCCTAAATTTGAGATCATCAATGCTATTTTTTAAAGGAGCGAAAAATCGTTCTTGAGACACGCGCCATGCAAGAGCTGCCGAAGGAAAATTGCCCCATCTACGGCCTCTTGCAAAGTTATGCGATCCATCACGGCGAAATGTCGCTGTAAAGAGATAACGGTTATCATAATTATAGGTGCCTCGCGCCAGAAAGGAAATTCTTTTGGTTTCATTGGAGTTGCCTGCATTCGAATCATACTCTGCATCTCCAGCGTCAAGACCTGGCAACTCGCTTGAGCCATATTGACGTTCACCCATTAAAAACTCATATCGAGTGGCAATGACTTCATGTCCTAGCATTAATGTTGTTTTGTGCTTTTTACCGAAATCTTTATTAAAATTGAATAGGTTTTTCAGTGACCAGAATGTATTAAAGGATTTTTCATGTCTAGTTTCGGAATTAGATTTGATGGAAGCACCAAAAGTATAGGCGGGTAAAAACTGCTGATAGTTATTGGTATTGCCTTCGCCAGTGAGCTCGGATCTAAAGTTCATCCATGTCGTCGGTTTAACTTCCAGATAAAAATTACCTCTTCCTCCAAATTGAGCTCGGTTACGTTGATTGAGCTGTGCGATGGCCAAAGGGTTTGAAAATCCAAGATTATTTGCATCGTATTCAGATGAAGGTCCACCAAATGTGCCATCGGCGTTTCGGACAGGGATAGATGGCGTTTGCAATAGAGAACTACCAACAACACCCCATGACGAAACTGCTGTAGCTTGCTTCGTATAATTACCATTAAGTACAGCACCCATTTTTAACCATGGACGCAACTCCGTTTCCTGATTTAACCGAAAAGTGAATCGCTTGAAGCCCGATCCGTAAATCATACCATCTTGATTGAGATAACCCGCGGAGACTGCATAATTGGAAATCTGGTTTCCGCCTCGTACGGCGATATCATATGTTTGTAGATTGCCTACTCTATAAAGTTCGTCTTGCCAATTTGTTCCCTCTCCTAGGTACTCAGGATGTGCAAAGTCTGTTCGATGGCCATAGCCGAGCACATCGGAGAAAGCATTGTGGTGTACGGCATACTCCCTGAGGTTCATCATTTTTATCTTTTTTGGGAGTTCTTCTAAACCATATTTTAGATTGAAATTGATAATTGGACGAGCATTTTTTCCCTTTTTCATGGTGATAATAATTACACCATTTGCGCCCTGGGCGCCATAAATTGCGGAAGCAGATGCATCTTTAAGTACCTCGATACTTTCGATATCATTCGGATTGATTCCTGCCAGTGCATTTACATCATTATTACCTGTCTGCCCACTCATAATGACTCCATCTACAACGTAAATAGGTTCGTTTGTACTATTGATAGAGTTTATGCCGCGAATCTGAATAGAGCTTCCCCCTCCGGGAAGACCTGAGTTGGATGACATTTGTAGGCCTGCTATTCGTCCCTGAAAGACCTGATCTATCGTAGTGGGTACAGATTGCTGTATACTCTCCGCTGTAATTGACGAAACAGCCCCTGTAAGGTCACTTTTTTTCATGGTGCCATAACCCACGTTAACAACGACTTCGTCAATTTTTCTCGTGTCATCTTGTAGAATAATGTCGATTGTTTTACGATTTGAAGTCGCAACAGTGACAGTCTTATAACCTACACTCGAAAAGCTCAGAGTGGCATTTTTTGGTGCCTTTATGGTATAAAACCCGTCTTTGTTTGTCTTGGTCACGATACTGGAATTTTCTATCCCCACCGTGACGCCGATTAACGGCTCGCCTAGTATGTTTTTAACGGAGCCCTCTATCTGTGTATTTTGCCCAAATGCATAAACACAAGTAGATAGAAAGAGAATGATTAATAGTTGAATTCTCATAATTAAACAGTTTAGCTAGTTCAGATTTTTCTTTCTAGAAAGAGTGTTGTCTTCGATCGAGCTTCTAAATCAATTTTTACTGATAGATGAAACGTAGTAGATTTGCGGTACACCATCTCGCTGTGGATTATCAACAGCTGCCAAAGATCGGAATGGCCGAGTGGATAGGAGCATAGGAATTTTTATTCCTGCAATTGGATTTTTCATAACTTTAATAGAATTTATAATTGGTTTTAGGACTTTTACTTTAACTTCTGTCGAATGCTGTAGCCCGTTTATGATTATAAATGTCGAAATAACATTTCGAAACTGAAATATCATCGTGTTTCATAAACATTGTTTTTTGTTACATCCTTTTTAACTTATTGTTATTCAGGTGTAAAATTTATTTGTAAATTCTACTTTATCACTTTGGGAGCTATGATCTCGTTTATGTCAGAGGCAAACTATTGTATGTAGATGTGAGTTCAAATCACTTGTTTAATACTCTGCTTCGTATATAATAGCGCTGAATTATCCATTTTTAAACGATGTTATTATATAAGTAAAATTGATATTTACTTATCTTATATCTCTGATTCATAGATATACGTGGATTGCCAAAGTGGACTTCAAGCACCTATCATATAGATGCTGCAGCAATTTTATTTTAGCTGCAATAAATTTGTAGCAGGTCTTACGGATGAAAGAGATTCTTTCAGCGCGAATAGTATATTACCTAAAGCTTAACTGTGACTCGAGCGCATACAATCCAAACTCGCCACAACAGGTTAAGTAATAAATAAAAATTGGGCGAGAAAGAGTGCACATTCAGGATAGTTGTTTACTTTGATAATCTTGTGATTAGTGCGGATTGTCGGCTTGTATATCTTTAGAAGTGCGGTGTTTGTGGTATTAGGATCTGAAAACACTATTAATTGAAACAAATAGCAAATTAAAAGTAACATTTTACGACGTTATTTTTGGCCAAGTATGATAATTTTGAAGAGTGATTTAAGAATCTCAACATGCACCTGTCTTTATTAACCGCATTTAATGATCCGGTGGTTGAGTATAAAAAATAGCGTCATCAATAACCAATTGTAAGTAAGGGATCGCTCGCCTCAGGATTAGATACGTACATACATTTGAATAGGAGAAAAAGACAGACACTGGTTGACAGATCGAAAAAGTATCTATTGAATAGGACTATTTTTTCAGAAATTGCAGGTCAAAGCAGATTATTTTAACAAAATTATTAAACCTTATTAGCTATGAGAGCTTACTTTAAATTTTTGATTTATTTATTATTCTTTAGCGGTACAGCATCAGCGCAAGATCGTCTTTACAAAACTAACTTCGCTTTAGCGGATGTTAAGCTCTTAGAAAGCCCTTTTAAACATGCGCAGGACCTAAATGTGACAACACTGCTCCATTATGATGTCGATAGGCTATTGGCTCCTTTTCTAAAAGAGGCTGGTCTGCCGCCAAAAGCTCCGAGTTTTGGTAATTGGATTGATCTCGATGGTCACATTGGTGGACATTACCTTTCAGCATTGGCCATTCATTATGCTGCCACAGGTAATATACAATTAAAAATACGTATGGAATATATGCTTTCTGAATTGAAAAAATGTCAGGACAAGCAGGGCAATGGTTACTTAGGTGGTGTTCCTGAAGGTAAATATATCTGGAATGAAGTTGGGAAAGGAAATGTGAATATTGTAGGGCGTTATTGGGTGCCGTGGTATAATTTGCATAAGACCTATGCCGGTCTGCGGGATTCGTGGTTGTATGGGGGTAATGAGCAAGCTAAAGAGATGTTTTTAAAGCTATGTGATTGGGGTGCGCAACTGATCAGTAAGCTAGATGATAGTCAGATGGAGACAATGTTAGCTAATGAATTTGGTGGAATGAACGAAGTTTATGCAGACGCCTATCAAATGACAAAAGACGATCGTTATTTAAAGACAGCAAAGAGATTCTCACATCGGGAAATATTTGACAGTATGCGTATACAAGAGGATAATCTCGATAATAAGCATGCAAATACACAAGTTCCCAAAGCTGTGGGATATCAACGTGTTGCCGAAGTGTCAGATGATATGGATTATGCTACTGCGGCGCGATTCTTTTGGGAGACTGTAGTGGGCTATCGTTCGCTTGCATTGGGTGGAAATAGTCGGCGCGAACATTTTCCGTCCCAGAAGGATTTTTTCAGTTACATAGAAGAACGTGAAGGGCCTGAGTCTTGTAATACAAACAATATGTTGAAGTTGACCGAAGGGCTTTTTAGGATGAGACACGATGCCAGGTTAATGGATTTTTATGAAAGAGCACTTTACAATCACATTCTTTCAACCCAGCATCCTGAGCATGGTGGTTATGTTTATTTTACATCTGCTAGACCCGCACATTATAGAGTGTACTCTAGTGTTAATAGTGCAATGTGGTGTTGCGTGGGGACCGGAATGGAAAATCATGGTAAGTATGGCGAAATGATTTATAGTCATCAGAGTGATAGCCTTTATGTAAATCTTTTTGTGCCTTCGGAAGTTCAGTGGAAGGAGAAAAAAATTACCTTGACTCAGCAAGGCAATTTGCCCGTAACCGGCCGAGGTTCCCTAACTATTGATCTTCATCTGCCCACTCGAATCAAAATGTTCGTGCGTTATCCGCTTTGGGCTCAGAAAGGCGAATTTAAAGTACAGGTGGACGGGTTTAATTATGCGGATAATACCAAACCAGGGGAGTACATTATTATTGATCGCATATGGAAAAAAGGAGACATCGTTACATTGGATACAAAATTGAAATTTCACGTCGAAGAACTTCCATTTAACCCGGATTATGTAGCGCTATTTCGTGGCCCAATCTTAATGGGAGCAAAAGTGGGTACTAAAAATTTGGATGGCTTGGTTGCCGATGACCATCGTTGGGGGCATATAGCACATGGCCCGTTGGTTTCGCTGTTCGACAGTCCGATCCTATTGGGAGAACGAAAGGATCTGTTAAAATTTCTGAATGAAAGCGCGCCGTTAGATAGCGATTCACTCCATTATAGGATGAATGCGACGGTTACCAGGGGAAATGAAAAGAATTTGACACTTCAGCCATTTTATCAAATTCATGATAGCCGTTATATGATGTATTGGTTGTCTGTAACAAAAAATAGATTTGATCATCTCAAAAAGGAAATGGAGCATAAAGAACAGGAAAAAGTTGGGTTGGATCAGCGTACTGCAGATATGATCAAGCTAGGAGAGCAGCAACCCGAAGTGGACCACGTCTTGAAAGGCGAAAACATAGCCAAAGGTGTACATCAAGGTGAGTCATGGCGTCAAACTAATGGAGGAGGCAGCTTTTCTTTTGAACTCCAAACCAATAAGAAACAACCATTAGATCTTTTAGTTCGATATTGGGGATATGAGATTGGGAATAAGAAATTTGATATTCTGGTTGATGACAAGATATTGGTTGCAGAAGATTTGGCTAGAAAATGGGAACAGAGTAAATTTTTCGATGTCACTTATTCCATTCCCCAAGAGTGGACGAAAAACAAAACAAAGATTCGTGTTGAGTTTAAGGCAAAGGAAAACAACAGCAGTGGTCGGATATTTCAAGTTCGCTTAGTTGAAAGACACCGATAAGACATTTAATATTTTTAACCTAAACAAATTACATATAAAATATGATATACAGCATAAAAAAAGGAATTCTTGTCTTGTTATTCTTGTCTATGACACAAATTGTCCGCGCTCAGCATACTGTGTGGTTAGACGACTTAGACCTGAAAGTAGCAACAGTGGGTCATGGGAATCCCGAAGCAAATAAGTCCGTTAGTGGAAAGCCACTAACGATAGCTGGTCAAGTCTATAAACGAGGCTTTGGTACACATGCTGAAAGTACACTTTTCATTGAGTTAGACGGAAAAGCAAAAAATTCACGGCATTCGTTGGATTAGACGATGCTGTCCGGGATCACGACGCCGCTGTTGAATTTATTGTTTATGGAGATAAGAAAAAATTATGTTCAAGTGGTATTATGCGATCAAAAGACGCTGCAAAAAAAATTGATGTCGAGCTGAAAGGTGTTCAAAAGTTAGCCTTAGTTGTAACAGACGGCGGCAATGGTCCATATTATGATCATGCCAATTGGGTAGATGCAAAATTTACTGCAGATGAAAAGGCTATTTTCAAAACTTTTGATCCAGTAGCGTCGGTTCCCTATATACTTACCCCAAAAGCAAAAGAGACACCACGTATCAATAACGCTTCGGTGTATGGTGTCAGGCCGGGGTCACCATTTTTGCTTAGAATAGCTGCTACTGGTATAAGGCCTATGCGTTTTTCGGTTGAAAATTTACCAAAAGGACTGAGTTTAGATTCAAATACCGGAATCATCAGGGGAAATATCGCGAAAAAAGGCACTTATGAGGTGAAATTAGCAGCGAGAAATGGAAAAGGGGCGACTTCAAAGCAGTTACGTATCGTATGTGGAGATGAAATTGCACTTACTCCAACCATGGGGTGGAACAGCTGGAATTGTTTTGGACATGAAGTATCTGCTGAAAAAGTTAAGCGTGCTGCTGATGCTTTAGTCAAAAGCGGTCTCGTTGATCACGGTTGGAGCTATATCAATATTGATGACTCTTGGCAGTTTAATAGGGATCAGAAAGATTCGGCTTTTGCGGGAAATATGCGCGATAAAGATGGCTTTATTATCACAAACTCTAAGTTTCCCGATATGAAGGGTTTGGCAGACTATGTACATGATTCGGGGTTAAAGATCGGCATTTATTCATCACCGGGTCCTTGGACCTGTGGTGGATGTGCTGGAAGTTACGGCTATGAACGGCAAGATGCAGAAAAGTATGCGGAATGGGGGATTGACTATTTGAAGTATGACTGGTGCAGTTACGGCGGAGTTATCAATCGGCCGACCACGAGCGACCCAAAAACTGTTCCTTCTTTATCTTTTCAAGGAGGAGGAGACCTTCAGAAAGGGGTTTATCCATTTCAGCTTATGGGAGACTATTTGAAAAAGCAATCTCGGGACATAGTTTACAATCTTTGTCAATACGGCATGGGAGATGTATGGAAATGGGGAAATCAAGTTCATGCACAATCTTGGCGTACCACAAATGATATTACTGACAGTTGGGCCAGTGTGCGAGATATTGCATTGGCGCAAGATAAAGCTGCTAGTTATGCAAAGCCCGGTAATTGGAATGATCCCGATATGCTAGTTGTAGGGATTGTGGGATGGGGAAACTCGCATCCGACCAGACTCAAACCTGATGAGCAGTATTTACATATCAGTCTATGGAGTATCTTTTCTGCTCCAATGCTTATCGGATGTGATCTTGAAAAGTTAGACAGTTTTACTTTGAACCTGTTGACTAATGACGAAGTTATTGCTATAAATCAGGATGCACTTGGTCGGCAGGGTACATGCCAGCAAACGATAGGTGATCTTCGGATTTATACCAAGGATCTCGAAGATGGTAGTAAAGCCGTAGCCTTTGCTAATTTTGGACTCGAAAGGCTCAATCTTTCTTATAGCGATTTTAATAAATTAGGGATCTATGGCAAGCAGATAATTCGGGATTTATGGCGTCAAAAAGACATAGCTCAAATACAGACAAATGCGGATGAATTGCAGCTTGAAATTCCAGCTCATGGTGTACTATTTTATAAACTAAGCCGCACCCAATAGTTTTAAAATAATTGTGGTAATAAATTCTAGTAAAATACAATTCTCAAAATATCATTATAACCTATTAATTAAAAAAATGATTCGCTACTTATTGATTTTTATTCTAACAGCAACGTCTACACGAATATTTGCCCAGAATCCAATTATACAGAATACCTACACCGCCGATCCAGCACCGATGGTTTATAACGATCGACTTTATGTCTATACGACACATGACGAAGATAAGTCCACGTGGTTCAATATGAACAATTGGCGCGCATATTCTACCAATGATATGATTAACTGGATCGATCATGGTAAAATTCTGTCATACACCGATTTTGAATGGGCCAAAGGAGATGCTTGGGCGGCACAATGTGTTGAGAAAAATGGTAAGTTTTACCTTTATGTTCCTGTTATCTCCGAGCTGAATAATCGTGGAGCGATAGGAGTCGCCGTTGGTGATAGTCCGCTGGGTCCATTTTATGATCCATTGGGCAAACCACTCCTGCAGAGTGAGTGGGGAGACATTGACGCTGCCATTTTCATTGATGACGATGGGACAGCGCATATGTATTGGGGTAACCCAACATTGAAGTATGTGCAGTTAAACGAAGACATGATATCTTACACAGGGGAGATATGTTTTTTGACTGCTGGAAAACTGAGAAATGAAATTTAAGTTTCATGCACAAAAAGAGGAGAGGGAATGATAAAATATTTCACTCTGTTGGATTGATATACAGTTCGTACACATAATGTGAATGATTATTCGCTTACCGCTACAGAAATTACCTACAATGCGGATGGAACCATTCAGAAACTTCCTTTCTGGACTAGGATGGTGTAAAAAGAGAGCGCTGAAAACTGTAAAAGGAATCCACGATTTATACTTCGTTTTTAAGGGGGAAAAAGACCTTTTCTATTTCGACTGGTGGAAAATTAATTAACATATAAAGTTGTTCGGGCTGGCAAACCGCCAGCTCTATTTCTGTTTTTATCTCCTTTAGCTAAAAGGAGCCTATACCGTTGCAATTCTCCCTGACGTTTAGGTGTACTACAGCAATCATAAATCAGAATTTTCAGCTCTAAAACTTTTTGTATATGTCATGGAAAAGATCGGAGGATATTGGAAACCCATTATATTATATCATCTTTCCAATGGGGAAAAACGTTATAGCGAATTGAAGCGGGCAATACCGGCAATAACCGAGAAGATGCTAATTCAACATTTAAAACAAATGGAGAATGATGGTCTGGTAATCCGAAGGGCTAAACCTGCAGTACCGCCACACGTTTCATATATCCTTAGCGAATCGGGTGAAGCTTTAATACCTGTTATTGATGCGATGGCAAAATGGGCACTTCAAGAAATGGAAAAGTAATATATTTATTAATCTCAAAATTTTGTTCGTTTAGTCTCCGTAAATGAGACACGTCGCCCATTTCAAATAAAAAAAGCCAGCAATACGGTAGCTTTTTTCGCTTTGCGGAAAGTAAGAGATTCGAACCTTATGAGTCAAAGCCGCTTCCAGAGCGTATTTTATAGTGCTAAAAACAAAAATGCCACGAATAGCGATTATTCGTGGCATTTGTATCATTTGGCGGAAAGGGAGGGATTCGAACCCTCGATACAGTCATCCCGTATACAGTCTTTCCAGGACTGCTCATTCGACCACTCTGACACCTTTCCGTGTTTCAGTGCACAAATGTAGCAATTTTTTGAGTTATTGCAACTTTATTCGTACAATTTACCGTTCACTTTATTATATGCTATTGACAGTAAGCGTATTGTTTTTATTTTTTTTGGAATAAAACTTATTGCTTAATTTTCGGGATGACAAATAATTATTTCGACACCAAACACGAGCTTCTCGAAATAGCGCTAAAACGTACTAACGATCGGATTTCAATGATAGCATCTGCTTTGGAAACAGCAAGAGACTCGAGCACCGATGACACTAAAAGTAGCGCTGGTGACAAATATGAAACTTCACGCGAAATGATTCAGCAGGATATCAATCGTTACCAAAAGCAACTTCTCGAAGCTAATAAAGACTTACAACAACTACTCAACATACAACCTGTAATCCGTAATGAAACACCCATTGCTCGAGCAGGATCGCTCGTTCAAACTGATGTGGGCTTTTACTTTATTGCAACAAGTATTGGAGCGGTGAAAGTAGGGGATAGTACGATCTTCATCATCTCGCCGTTATCGCCCATCGGACAGCTACTTATCGGAAAGAAAATAGGAGATAGTTTTGTATTTAACACTGTCAACCAAAAAGTGAATGCAATTTATTAGGTAGTTAAAAGCTTAAAAATTAAACAATAGTGCGCTTCATCTGTTCTTATAAGTACAGATATGACGAATGACATGAAATTAAATAAATTATTTTTAACCCTATCAATAGGAGCTTTATCCTTAATTCACGCTTGTAGATCGCCCGAATCGGACGAAAAGCTCAAATCAACAATCCAAGCGGCCTTAGAAAATACGCCTGGTATCGAAGTGAATGTTGAAGAAGGAAATGTTACGCTGGATGGACAGATTGGTTCTGATTCGCTTAAGCAGCATATAGAAGACAAAACGAAAATGGCAGGTGGGGAAAATATAAAATCCATTCATAACAATATCATGGTAAACCTCCCTGAACCTGAAGATGCGCGTGAAAAATATCATGAAATTATTGGTGGAGCGGTTGATTCTACCTTGACGAGGGATGTCAACCTGGTTCTGGAAGATTTTCCTACTATTACCGCTCAGGTTAAGGAGGGAATTATCGTAGCAACTGGGAATCTTGAAAAATCAAAAATAGATACGCTTAGGAAAAGATTAGAACATATCAAGCCTAAAGGTATTGATATGAAAGGGGTTATTAGCCGCTAATATCTTATAAAGGAAGCCAACCAAATTTGAGGGATAGCTTCCTTTACTTCATATGTCTATTTATACAACCAAGTTACACATTTTCGATCAAATCTCGTATAGCAACTGATGCTATCGCCCCACCAAACGCTGCAGGTAGATAAGACATTGTTCCATAAGCTGATTTTTTAAAATTACTCCCATCAGTATACAGCAAAGAATCCTTATTTGGCAATTCGGTTGAAAAGGCTACTTTAACACCCTCCCGAATACCGTGTTTCCGCAATTTCTTACGAATGTGATGCGCCAGTTTACAGTTATAGGATTTACCAATATCGTCAATTTTGATCTTTGTGGGATCCACTTTTCCTCCTGCACCCATTGAACTCACAAAAGGTATATTGGCCTCCAACGCTCTTCGAATGAAAAATAGTTTAGGTGTAATACTATCAATAGCTTCTACGCAGTAGTCCGGAGACAATTCCAATAATGCAGGTATCTTTTCTGGAATGATAAAATCCTGTATTACCGTCAAGTCTAACTCGGGATTTATCGCTAACAATCGTTGACGCATAATCTCAGCTTTCGCCTCGCCATGATTGGTCGCCAAGGCTGGTAGTTGTCTATTACGGTTGGACGGATCTACTGTATCTCCATCGATGATGGTCATTTTCCCCACACCTGCCCGGCATATAAATTCTGCTGCAAATGACCCCACACCGCCTAATCCCAATACCATCACATGCGAATTTGCTAATTTTTCAATCGCCGCTCGACCAATTAATGCTTCGGTACGTGACAGCCAACTTAAATCTTTCATTTATTTAATTCAATTTTTTATTTCATGATGCAGCCCGCGTATTTCATTCAATAGGAATAAACACAATATGCTGGCTTATTTATTAAATACTTTCTTATAATTCTGATATATAATGCATTTTAGCTCTTCCACTGCTATCGATCTCACCTGAGCTACGTAGCAATAAAGGGCATTAATTTCTATCATCGTATCTGTATCTGTCTCTAGAAACAGATGACAGAGTGAAATATGTTGTAAAAGCTCATCCTGACTTCCATTCAGACAGTGTTGGCCAATGGATAAATAATAACCTTTGCGTATTAATTGTTGACCCAAAATCCAATTTTTACGATATCCATGAAAAATGACAGGTTCTTTAAAATCTAATCTTTTCAGGCTGCTTACGATCTCCTCAAAAGCGCGCACACAATGAATGATTAGCGGCTTCTGATATTTTTGGGCTAAGCAAACCTGTTTATCAAAGATAGACTGCTGATCAGTGAGGGGAATTTCTATCGTTTTGTCTATACCGCATTCACCTATAGCTAAAACTTGCTTTCGTTCTAATGCGTTGGCCATTAGTCCTAAATCGTGTTCAGTATTCCCATTGATATACCATGGGTGCAAACCTACTGAACAATCGACCTCAGTAACGAGCTCTGAATGGTTCAGCGCAACATTCTTTATAGAACGAACTTCGAGCTCGCTGACCGGATAATTCCGATGCGTATGTAAATCGATATAGGGAATCTGTGAAGCCAACGGAACAAAGGTCGAAAAAATACTTGAAGCAAAAAATATTCTCTACAAAATTAGTATAGTTTTATTCGTCCAAGCTAGTCCCCAACGCTTTCAGGACGGCGGAAGCTTTCAAAAGACACTCTTGATACTCGTGTTCGGCATCTGCCTGATTAGTAACCGCTCCTCCAGTATGAAAAGAAAGGTACCTTTTTTGTTTATTGTAAAGTAATGAACGGATAACGACGTTAAAATCAAATTCATCATGTACAGTATCAAAATAACCAATAGATCCAGCATAGATACCACGCTTCCGGGCTTCAAGCTGATCGCAAATCTGCATTGCAGCAATTTTAGGAGCACCGGTCATTGAACCTGCAGGAAAAGTATTTCTAATGACGTCCACATTGGCAACATGTGGTGCCTGAACGCAGGTAATGGTCGAAATCATTTGATGCACCTGTTTAAATGACTGGATCTCAAAAAGGCGGGTAGCTTCAACAGTTCCGGGTAAAGCGCTACGCGTTAAATCATTACGAACCAAGTCTACAATCATCACATTTTCTGCAATTTCTTTTTTTGATCTCAACATGTCAGCAATAATTTCTTGGTCTTCTATTGCATTCGTTCCCCTTTTCGCAGTACCTTTAATAGGTTGAGAAATCAATTTTCCTCGTTGTTTCGCTAAAAATCGTTCGGGGGAAGCGCTCATGATAAAATGATGCCCTAACCTGAAAAATGAACTAAATGGAGTAGGTGATATGGAATTCAAACGATGATAGACTTCAAAGGGAGAAACATCAGCATTTTCAGCAAAAAATTCCTGACAAAGGTTTACTTCATAGATGTCTCCACGCTGAATATGTGCCTGTACATTTTCAAAAGCTTCGGTATATTCACTTTTTGTCCAGCGCGATTGCACATGCACAGCAATTGGCAACGCCTCAGGGATCTGAGTATCGGAAATAGCCTGATAAATTGCAACAGGATCTTCAGCTTCAATATGCACCTGATCACCAGTCCATCGAATCGTAATTGCCGGCACAAAAAAATAAGCTTCCGGAAACTCGAGCTCATCCTTTCCCGTAGTTTGCAATTCTTCGATCTCATTCTTAAGATCATAGGAAAGAAATCCAGGTATAAATTCAGATCGATGTAATTTCAAAAAAGCATCGAGCCCGTCAAATACATTTTGATTTGCGCGGAACGAATGCAATGCCTTGACAGCCATTACCTGTTCAAATTTGCCCCATTGATCGGACATCCCATTACTATTAAAGAAAGAAATTTCATCAAATTGCCCCGACCAGTGTAGGGCTTTTTGATGAAATTTGTCTTTAGAATCGAGAAGAGCAAAACTTTCGATCCGCATAGTTTATTTCGATAAAGCTAATGTTTGTTTACGATCAGGGCCTACCGATAGGATTGTAATAGGCACTTCAAGAGCTTTCTCTAAATAAGAAATATAATTTTTTAATGCTTCAGGTATTTCCTGTTCAGATGTAATACCGGTCAAATCTTGTTTCCAGCCGTCAATTTCTTCCAAAATAGGCTCCGCTTGATGTGTGATAATTTCATAAGGCATATAATCAATCACTTCACCGTTATATTTGTAGTGCGTACAGGCGTAGATTTTATCGAAAGTATCTAATACATCAGCCTTCATCATAATCAAGTCTGTAACGCCATTCAACATAATCGCATACTTCAAAGCAGGAATATCAATCCAACCAGTACGACGGGCACGGCCTGTAGTCGCTCCAAATTCATGCCCCAGTTGACGTAATTTCTCACCAGTCTCATCATGAAGTTCAGTAGGGAAGGGACCGCCACCCACACGAGTAGCATAGGCTTTAAAGATACCGTATACTTTACCAATTTTATTTGGCGCAATACCAAGTCCTGTACAAGCTCCTGCTGTAGTGGTATTAGAGGAAGTAACAAAAGGGTAAGAACCGAAATCAACATCCAAAAGTGTGCCTTGCGCTCCCTCAGCCAACACGCGTTTACCTTCTTTCAAATATTGATTCACCAAATGTTCTGAATCCACATGTGGAATTGACTTAATGAATTCGATAGCATCTAAAAATGCTTTCTCTTTCTCACTAAAATCTGGTATATCACCATAATGTGAAAGAATATTAAGATGTTTTTCTTTCAACTTCTGGTAACGCTCCTGAAAATCTGGAAGCGTTGTATCACCTACACGTAAACCGTTTCTACCGGTTTTATCCATATAAGTTGGCCCAATACCTTTTAGCGTAGATCCAATTTTACCTGCACCCATATTTGATTCTGAGGCAGCATCCAATAATTGGTGTGTCGGCAGAATAAGGTGTGCTTTGCGCGCTAAAACCAAATTGCCTTTACCCACCGGATCAAAACCAGCTGTCTTTAGATTGTCTAACTCTCTTTTTAAGATAATCGGATCGATAACGACACCATTACCTATAAGATTTAGTGTACCTTCATTGAAGATACCAGATGGAATTGTGTTGAGTACGAATTTCTTGTTATCGAATTCCAACGTGTGTCCGGCGTTAGGGCCGCCTTGGAAACGAGCGATCAAATCGTATTTCGGACAAAATACGTCTACGATTTTACCTTTACCCTCGTCACCCCATTGTAAGCCCAAAAGCACATCAACTTGCATAGCTTTTAAAGTATAGTAATTAAATGTTATTAATAAAAATAGACTCTATTTTAAAAATAAAATGTTCAGGAATTTTTCTCCTGAACATTCCTGAACAAATGTACTATTATATTTAAGAAAATATAAGATTAATTTGAAATAGCTGTGTGCACTACAGCCTCTTCTTTTTTGTTCTTAAGTTGACAGTCTTGACACACGCCATACAAATTGAGCGAGTGGTGCTTAATGTCAAATTTTAAAAGATCTCCCATCAGACTCTGAATTTGGTTGATACGGGGATCACAAAACTCAACAACCTTATTGCACTCAATGCAGATCACGTGATCGTGCTGTTTGAAACCATAAGATTTTTCAAATTGCGCCATGTTCCGGCCAAACTGGTGCTTTGTAACCAGATCGCAAGACACCAAAAGTTCTAGGGTATTATAAACTGTAGCACGACTGACACGGTATTTTTTGTTCTTCATATGGATATATAAAGACTCTACATCAAAATGGTCGGTACGTGAATAAATCTCTTCCAAGATCGCATAGCGCTCTGGTGTTTTTCTTAGATTTTTGTTTTCTAAGTAGGCCTCGAAGATTTTTTTTACAGTTGCAAAATTTTCAGCTTGATTCATAGTAAAAATATTCTTGTACAAATTTACCAATTAGGATTGATATTTCCGCTATTAAAAATAGGGGCAAGGTAGGCGCTTAAAAGCGATTTTGAATCCAAATGCTAAAGACTAGCTTTCCGATTCATACCGATTAACACCTGTTATTCCTCTAACTTGCTTTAAATTTCTCATTAAACTTTCAAGTTGAGCAGTATCATTCACATACACCATAATATTACCATCAAAAATACCATCATTACTTGAAATCGACAATGATCGGATATTGACCGTAAATTCTTGGGAAATCACAGTTGTTAGTTTATTTACCAAACCAACATCATCGATACCAACAATATGCAAACCGGTCAAAAATGCAGAATCCTTTGTGGAGGCCCATCGCGCTTTTAAAATTCTGTACCCATAATTTGCCATCAATTTTGAAGCATTTGGACAGCTCGTACGGTGAATCTTTATTCCGTCATTAACCGTTAAAAATCCAAAGATATCATCACCGGGGATAGGGTTGCAACACGGAGCTAAAGTATAATCGACTTTCTGCATATCATCACCAATCAAAATCGTATCGAACTCCTTCTTATTGATCTTTTCGACTAATCCGCCGATATGTGCGTTAAATTGATTTCCAGAAGAGCTATTTATATTGACTTCAACGGCCTTTTCATGCGCAACATACTCTCGTAATTGCCTCATATCGACTATTCCCTTGGCAACATTGTAGAACAGATCTTGTGAACTGGGATACTTGAGAAAATTGGCAATTTTGTTAATATTGTCCGTGTTATACGTCACTTTGAGTGATTTTAACTTTCGTTCCAATATCTCTTTTCCATCTTCCGCAACTCTTCTCTTTTCTTCTTTTAATGAAGACCTAATTTTGGATTTGGCTTTTGCAGTTACGACAAAATTTAACCAATCCTCCTTAGGAGATTGCTTGCTCGATGTAATAATCTCGACCTGATCCCCATTTTGTAGAATATGACTCAAAGGAACCAGCTTGTGGTTTACTTTAGCTCCAATACAGCTTGCCCCAATATCTGAGTGAATTTCAAATGCAAAATCTAAAGCCGTGGCATTGTTGGGCAGTTGTATCAATGTTCCTTTCGGAGTGAAGATAAAAATCTCATCCGAGAACAGATTCATTTTAAAATCATCCACAAAATCCATTGCATTCTGATCTGGACTGCTTAATACATCGCGTACCTTTTTGATCCATTGATCCAAACCGGAATCAGAATTTGATTCTTTGTACTTCCAATGTGCCGCAAACCCCTTTTCGGCAATTTCATTCATTCGTTTAGTACGAATCTGAACTTCCACCCACTGCCCTCGAGGCCCCATTACTGTGGTATGCAATGACTCATAACCATTTCCTTTCGGCGAGGAAATCCAATCCCTAAGCCGGTCGGGATTAGGACGATACAAATCGGTGACGATCGAGTAGACCTTCCAGCACTCAGTCTTTTCCTTCTCATCTACAGCATCGATAACAATACGTATGGCAAACAGGTCATAAACTTCTTCAAAAGGAATCGATTTTTTCCGCATCTTATTCCATATGGAATGAATTGATTTGGGGCGGCCAAATACCGAAGCTTTGATTCCTTGTTCCTCCAATATCTCTTTGATGGGATCGATAAAATCACCTATAAACCGCTCACGCTCCGCTTTTTTCTCATTGAGTTTTCGTGCGATAAATTTATAAGTATCCGGATCGGTATATTTCATCGAGAGATCTTCCAACTCAGATTTTATTGCGTAAAGCCCCAAACGATGGGCTAATGGCGCATAAAGGTAACTCGTTTCCGAAGCAATCTTCAGCTGCTTATCCCGAGCCATAAATTCCATCGTGCGCATATTGTGCAGCCTATCCGCTAATTTGATAAGAATGACACGAACATCGTCTGCAAGCGTGAGCAGCATTTTTCTAAAATTCTCCGCCTGCATGGAACTATTTGGATCAAAAATTCCCGAAATTTTAGTCAGTCCATCGATAATCCGACGAACTTTTTTACCAAACATTTCTTCAATTTCATCCAATGTTACATTGGTATCTTCAACTACATCGTGGAGCAACGCGCATACTATAGATGTTGTCCCTAAACCAATCTCTTCGGCAGCAATCTGGGCAACAGCAATTGGGTGATAGATATAAGGCTCTCCTGATTTGCGTCGCATTTCCTTATGGCTATCCAATGCTAAGTCAAATGCCTTCCGGATCTCCTGCTTGTCCCCACGCTGTAAAGTAGGTTTACAAGCGCGTAACAATGCTCGGTAACGTTTCCTTATCTCTTTGTTTTCTGCTTCAATATCAATCACATAATCTTTCATAAACGTTACTGGTAAATGATGTTTTTTGAGTAAATTTGTGTAATTTAGTTAATGTATTCTTGAACACTATTTTCAAGCTAACTTATTTTGTAATAAATCTACCAAAATATTATAGCATTGACAAATTAAAAAGCGTTATATAATTGCCCAGATGAAGACAATTTTGTTTTGTTTACTTTTTCTAACAGGGCCTTTGTCCAGCAGGGCACAGTCTCAGTCGCTTACGCTGCCTCTTTATGGAGAAGGAGCTCAGGAGACCGTAAACAGCTATCTGACAACAACATTGCCAAATGGAGAAGTGCTACCGTGGTTTCCTATCCCCACTGTCACCGTTGTAGCCAAAAGAACCTGGTCGAGTGAAGAAGCGCGCAGAGAATATCTTCGCTTTAGAAGAAATGTCCTAAAGGTTCTGCCTTATGCGATATATGCGCAAAAAAGATATGATCAACTGGATAGAGAACTTGCGTTGACGGCGGACAAAAAAGAACAAAAAGCCCTAGTGGAGAAATGTGAAAACGATGTCAAACAGATGTTTGATAGAGAAATCAAAAATATGACGGTTTCTCAAGGCAAAATACTCATTAAGTTGATCGATCGCTATACCGGACATACAGGCTACGAAATGGTAAAAGAAATGAAGGGCGGGCTTTCCGCATTTTTCTACCAAGGAGTTGCAAAAATATTTGGGCACAACTTAAAGTCGACTTATGACCCTAAAGAAGACTTTGCCATTGAAAATATTATTAGGGAATTCGAAAAGTCGAGAACACAGCCTGTTATGTGAACACTTAAACGAAAACCAGATGAAAACAGTATACGACTTCGATGCACTCCAGTTTAACGGTAAAAAAAGATCGCTAGCAGATTTTGAAGGGAAAGTACTGCTCATCGTCAATACCGCTAGTCAATGTCTATTGACCAGACAGTTTAAATCGCTCGAAAAACTCTATCAAAAGTACAAAGATCAAGGCTTCGAGATCCTGGCATTTCCAGCAAATAATTTTCGGAATCAGGAACCATTAACTGGTGGCACGCTAGAAACATTCTGCAGAATCAATCAACAGGTGAGTTTCCCTGTCTTTAAACGAAGCCATGTTATTGGTGAATATACATCCCCCCTGTACAGTTTTCTTTCCAATAAAGAGCAAAACGGAAATATCAACAGTAAACCTTTGTGGAATTTTCACAAATACCTGATAAATAGGAAAGGAGAAGTCATAGACTTCTATTATCCAATTACTTCGCCATTATCAAGTAAAATTTGCCGCAATATTGAACGTCTTTTACAAGAGTAATCTTTAAACTGCTTACCTTTGCAGCTGCTTCCTATAGCATATTCTAAATTGCCAAGACCACTCATCGGTTAAACGGAATGATTTACTATAAGAAGGGAAGTTAAATTAAATAGAGGATTATTTATATGCTAAAATTAGATCTACTTGTCATTGCTGTCCATCCGGATGATGCTGAACTAGGCGCTGGGGGTGTGATGGCAAAATATGTTGCTGAAGGAAAAAAAGTAGGAATTGTCGACTTGACTCAAGGGGAGCTTGGTACGCGCGGCACAGCAGAGACCCGATCTCAGGAGGCAAAAGATGCCGCAGAAATTTTAGGATTAACCGTTAGAGAGAATCTTGGACTGAGAGATGGTTTTTTTGAAAATGCCGAAATGGAAAAAATGGCGGTTATAAAAGTTATCCGGAAATATCAGCCGGAAATCGTCATTACAAACGCCATTACTGATCGCCACCCAGACCATGGAAGAGCTGGGCAAATGGTCAATGAAGCCTGTTTTCTCGCGGGCTTAAGGAGGGTGGAAACTCTCGACCAGGACAATATTATTCAAGAAGCTTACCGCCCCCGATTGGTACTCCAATTTGTACAGGACTACTATATCAAACCTGATGTTGTCATTGATATAACGGATTATTATCCTATTAAAGAAAAATCTGTACTCGCCTATAAAACTCAATTTTATACCGGAGAAAATGTGAACCCGGATGAACCGCAGACCTATATTTCCAATCCCGATTTCATGGAATCAACAGCTGCGAGGGCACGCGAATTTGGACGCTATATCCAGGCGAAATATGCCGAAGGATTTACATCAAAGAAAATATTGGGTGTAGATGATCTTTTTCAGCTAAAATAAGGATTTATAGTTAAACTGATACTGTGGCAAAATAAAATGTGGGATCATTCATCTTTTAATTAGAACGATCCCGCATCATTCATCCTGCTAATATATTCGCTACACTCAGGATATAAATCCTTTCACGTACTGTTTTGTAATTTCATTTTGGGGATTTAACAAAACCTGTTCTGTTGGCCCAAACTCAAGAACTTCACCGTCATAGACAAAAAGTATATAGTCTGATACCCGCCGCGCCTGCCGTAGGATGTGCGTCACCAACACGATAGTATAATCTTTCTTCAGCTCGATGAGTAGTTCTTCAATTTTAGCAGTCGACAATGGATCCAAAGCAGATGTGGATTCATCCCCAAGGATAATTTCAGGTTCCACAGCTAATCCTCTCGCCAAACAGAGCCTTTGCTGCTGACCGATAGACAATCCGCTAGCGGAGTGACTTAAACGATCCTTTACCTCGTCCCATAAAGCAACATTACGCAATTGAGTTTCGACAATCTTATCCAGCTCTTTCTTACTTCGGGTACCATGTATTCGTGGACCATAGGCGACATTATCGTAAATGGACATTGGCAATGGATAAGGTTTCTGTGAAAGCAACCCCATCTTCTTCCTGATATGTGTTACTTCGGCATTCTTACCATAGATATCCTCGCCGTTAACCAGAACGGAGCCTGTTATTTCAACCCCCTTAGTATCGTCTACCAACCTATTTAGTGTTTTTAAAAGCGTTGTTTTCCCACATCCCGATGGCCCAATAATGGAAGTTACACTATTGTTTGGCAATGCAAGGTTGATATTTTTCAGTATATGACGTCCGTCAATATACACGTTAAGATCCTTTATTTCAATATGCGGATCTATCAAGGGATTTACTATCGGCGATTCTTTTGTTTCGATTGAAGGATATGAGTGCATACTACAATAATTAAGATAATGATTGTTAAAACTAAAGCTGAGGCATACGCCCGACCCTGTACCTCGGGGATAGGGCTACTTAACTGAAAAAATATAGATAAAGGTAATGTTGCCGCCGGCTCATCGATATATTTAGGGAGATTATCGCTAAAACCAGTAGTCAATAAAACTCCCGCCACGTCACCAATGGCACGACCAAAGGCTAGTAAAACAGCTGTAAGTAGGCCTGTACGAACACTTCTCAGCATCACCTTAGCCAATTCCCAGCGGGTGGTACCCAATGAAAGGGTAACGTTTTTCAGGTCTTCTGGAATGGTCTTGATCAACTCGTCCACAGTACGTACCACAATTGGAATAGTCAGTAGCGTTACTGTAATAATACCCCCCAATAGGGAAGCCCGAATACCCAAATAGACCATAATTCCGAAACCTACAGCACCATAGACAATTGAAGGGACGCCATACAATACATCGAACAATAATTTCGAAAACTGTGTTATTTTGGAGTTCGTTCCCAAATAGATATTCAGATATAACGAAATCGGAATCCCGATCAGCGCAGACAGCGCAGTTGAAACACCAGCCAAGTACAGCGAACCCAAGATAGCATTCAAAATACCACCTTCCTTTCCGATGTAAAACCCACCTTTAGGCAACTGACTGACCATTTCCCAATTGAGATAGGGAAGTCCCTTATACAATATCGTGCCGACTATAAAAAACAGCGAAGCTGTTACCGTTATACCCGAAAGATGCATAAAAACTTTCGCTACTTTTTCGCTCAGTAACCGTCTTCTGGTATTATCCATGCTGACCTCCTTCCAGTCGTCTTAATATGAGACGGGAACTTAAATTAAAAATAAATATGATCACAAATAAAAGCAGTGCTGAGAACATCAGAGCTGACTCATAAAGTGGGATTGACATCATCTCTCCGAAATTATTGGCAATTAACGCAGGGATAGGATACCCCGCATCAAATATCGAAGTCGGCACCTTTGCAACATTTCCACAGACCATTAATACCGCTATCGTTTCACCAAAAGCTCTGGATGTAGACAAAACGATGGCAGCAACAATGCCCGGTCTAGCTTTTTTGAGTATAACGTGTTTGATGGTGTCCCATTTCGTTGCTCCCAAAGATAGTGAGGCAGCCTTCAGATCATAAGGAATGGTTTGAAGAACTTCCACCATAATGGAGATCATGATAGGGAAGATCATCACAGCCAATACAATGCCCCCAGCAAGCACTGAATATCCAGAGGTCACAACACCAAAAACCGGTGCAATGTACAGCTGAATCAGCGGCACGATAAACAACACACCCCACACCCCATAAAGCACAGGTGGAATTGCAGCTAAGATATTGACCAATGGAAGCATCATGTTTTTCAACGCATCAGACGCATACTCTGTTAGGTACACAGCAGTTAATATGCACAACGGGATTGCAATTACTAGCGAGATCAAAGTAACAGCAAGCGTACCGGCTATAAATGGCAAAAAGCCAAAAGACCCTTTCATTGGTGACCACAGCTTACCCGCTAACAGCTGAAAAATATCACTGTATTTAAATAAAGGAATTGATTTGACCGTCAAACCAACCGCTATAATTACCACAACTGAGAGTGATATTAGCAACAGGAGTAAAGTGGTCCGCTTAACGAGGATATCTTTTACGAGGCGAGTATTTAGCATGCTATAACTTATTAAGTTCTTCTTTTACCAGTGTTTCATTTAGTGGAACATAACCATTTTCAAGCAGCTGCGACTGTGCATTTTTCTGAAGCACAAAAGAAATAAACTCCTTCAAAAGAAGGGATTCGGTCTTGTTTCGCGTTACAAAGGTTAACTCCCTTGAAGGGGGAGCCGGATATTTGCCCGTGGCTACGGCCTCTGTTAATTCAGGTAGTGTACCATAAAACTGTTCATTTTCATCGATACGTCCATTTTCATCAATATCTAAAGGAACAACAGCTATACGGTCAAAAACCTTGTTAGTTTTAAGATTGTAGACATAATTAATATTATTGAAACCGATACCATGTATATCGTCTTTAATCGCTTGAGCAATCCCAGGATCACCAAAAATTCCTATTCCTTGCAGATCCTCTTGCTTATTTCCCAAAAATTTAGCCCAGGTTTCAGCTGCCCCTGCAGCATCTGATCGTACATACACATGGATAGGATCCGCCGTAAAACGTGGATCAATTTCTTTCCACGTCTTGAACTTTTTATTAACAAAAATGTTCAACAGTTCTTCACGGCTCAAACCACGCCTCAAGATAGCAGGATAATTAGGGTTTGCTGGATTGATTGTACATATGACAGCATCTTTTGCCACAATAATTGGAGCAGCTCCTTTTTTTACTTCCTGCTCATGCAGATCTCTCGACACCATCCCAATATCAACCATTCCAGTAAGGACATCGGCAATGCCCTTGCCGGCGCCACCGGCAGAAATATTAAATCGAACATTCGGATGTATTTTTTTAAAATCTTCGCTCCATACTACAGCCAAGGGATATAGCGCAAAAGCCCCTGATAGCGAAATATTACCTTCAAAACCATGCTCTCTCGTATATCCATTCTTCACTTCAGGCGCACAGGAAGTCAATTTCAATATGATTAAAACGCTTAAAACAAGTACAATAAAACACTTTCTCATCGTTACACCTAATAGTCTACAGGTTTTGTATATTAAATTTTATAGGGCAAATATATATTAATTTGGTAGATATTATAGAATATTAAAAAAATATTTTTACATTTGACACCAAGAAAAGAATACCAAATCAATAGATTTTATTAGTTTTATGCAAAGCTTTCGTACAGAATTAGAAAACCCAGTCGTGGAAAAGGAGATTATCGAACTTGAGAAAAAAATTCGATTGTTCCACGAAGGCAAGATAGCAGACGAGAAATTTAGATCGTTGCGTTTAGCTCGGGGGGTATATGGACAACGACAACCTGGAGTACAAATGGTTCGTATAAAACTCCCATTTGGAAAAGTTACGTTCAAGCAATTGCTTAAAATTGCAGCAATATCAGATGAATATGCAAGCAGCAATTTGCACCTTACAACACGCCAAGATATACAGATACATTATGTAAGTCTAGATCGCACTCCTGAGCTTTGGGCAAAGTTAGCTGAAGATGACATAACATTACGGGAAGCATGTGGAAATACCGTGCGCAATGTCACGGCTTCGCCAAGTTCGGGCATCGATCCTAAAGAACCTTTTGATGTTTCACCGTATGCTCAGGCAACTTTTGAATATTTTTTGCGCAATCCCGTATGTGCGGAAATGGGCCGGAAATTCAAAATGTCATTTTCTGCGAGTGATGAAGATAGCGCGTTTTCCTATATTCATGACCTTGGTTTTATTCCAAAATTAAAATTTGTTGATGGTATTGAAACGCGTGGTTTCAAAGTGCTGTTGGGGGGCGGACTGGGTTCTCAGCCTTTCTTGGCATCCATGACAAATGAATTCCTACCGGAAGATGAACTTATCCCTTATATAGAAGCCACGCTTCGTGTCTTTGATCGTTATGGTGAAAGAAATAACCGTAATAAAGCCCGTTTCAAATACCTTATTCAGAAATTGGGCTTAGAAGAAGTGCTCAATTTAATTGAAGCTGAAAAAATTGCAACAAAGGTAAAAACCTACCCAATCGACCGAAATAAGATTGAGCAACCTGCAGCACCAAATGACGAGCAATTGTCATCCCTCGACCTGGATAGCGATTTAAATTATCAGGTTTGGAAAAACACCAATACCTTCGAACAGAAACAGAAAGGATACTACGGGGTGTATGTCCGCGTTTCCACTGGCGACATTGGTACGGATAAAGCCAGGGCATTCGTCGCGGGACTTAAAGATTTAATTGCAGACGATATCCGCATCACACAAAACCAAAGCTTATTATTAAAATATGCGACGGCAAAATCCCTACCTCATATCTATCAATTGCTTCAATCCTTAGATCTTGCCCAGGCAGGTTATGACAGTACAGCAGACGTAACGACATGTCCAGGTACCGACACCTGTAACCTTGGTATCTCGAATAGTACGGAAATGGCACGCGTGATCGAGTCCTACATTGCAGAGTTTCATCAGGATTTCGTCTTTAATCGGGATCTAAAAATAAAGATTTCAGGCTGTATGAATTCCTGCGGACAACATGGTCTAGCGCATATTGGGTTCCATGGGAGTTCGGTAAAGGCGGAAGGTAAGGTGGTACCGGCTGCACAGGTGATGCTAGGAGGCGGCACCATCGGTAATGGTGAAGGTCGAGTTGCCGAACGTATCATAAAAGTACCCACTAAGCGCGTATTACATGTAGTTGAGTGGGTGCTAAATGATTACAAGAAAAATGCGGATGAAAACGAAAACTTTCACGCCTATTATGACAGACAAGGCAAAAATTACTTCTACAATCTCCTGAAACCGCTATCGGATCTTACCAACCTAGCTGCAGATGAATTTGTAGACTGGGGCCACGAAGAAACGTTCCAGACGGCTATCGGTGTAGGGGAGTGTGCGGGGGTCGTCATTGATTTGGTTGCTACCTTAATTTATGAGGCTGAAGAGAAATTGCAGTGGGCAAATGAAACATTTAAAGAGTCAAAATTCTCTGATGCGATTTACCACGCTTACAACGCCTTTGTACAGGCTGCTAAGGCGCTGTTGTTGGATAAAGGAATCAGTGCCAGTACCCAAAACACGGTCATCAACGAATTCCAAATTCACTTTGTGGAAACAGGCGAATACAGTTTCGATAAAACTTTTCTAGAATTGGTACTACAGATCAGTAAAAATGAACCGAGCGACCACTTTGCAACAGGATACCTAAAAGAAGCTACAAAGTTTATCAATGAGGTTTATCAACGTAAAAATTTAACACCGATACTGGTATAGGGAGGGAATAGAATGTCAATAAAAGCAAAAGTAACTTTAGTGGGAGCTGGACCAGGCGATCCGGAATTGATCAGCCTGAAAGGAATCAAAGCCATACAAAAAGCTGATGTCATCTTATATGATGCGTTGGTAAATGATGAATTGCTGGACTATGCACAAACAGCATGTATCAAAATATATGTTGGAAAACGTGCTGAACAACTATCAACCTCTCAGGATGAAATAAATCGTCTATTGGTAGATTATGCGTTAAATTATGGACATGTTGTCCGCTTAAAAGGTGGCGATCCCTTTGTTTTCGGTCGTGGCGGGGAAGAAATTGACTATGTCCAGCAATTTGGTATTGAAACAGCAGTGATCCCCGGGATCTCATCTGCCATTGGACTAACTGGATTGCAGCAACTTCCGCTGACTTACCGTGGAATTAGTGAAAGCTTCTGGGTCATAACGGGCTCAAAGTCAGACGGCTCATTGTCATCGGATCTTTATTTGGCCGCGGAATCCAAAGCTACGGTAGTCATTTTGATGGGGTATGGTAAACTGGCTGAAATCGTAGCCATTTACCGCGAAAGAAATCTACATAACTTACCTATCGCACTGATTCAAAACGGTTCGTTACCGAATGAAAAGGTTGTACTTGGCACGATAGACAATATTCTTGATGAATCGGTAGAGAAAAGAGTAGGAGTTCCTGCCATCATCGTAATCGGTGATGTTGTCGCTAAACACCGTTCATTTCATGAAATTAAAGAAAAAGCATTAGCATTGTAGTCATGAACCAACTCTTTCCCATATTCGTTAAACTTAATCAGATCCACACCCTGCTTGTCGGGGGAGGAAAAGTTGCACTGGAGAAATTTGAAGCTTTGGCATCCAATGACAAAACATTGAATCTGACCATTGTAGCTATGGAAATTATACCAGAATTTGCGGAGTTATTAAAAAAGTATCCGCAGATTGATCTACACGTCCGCCCGTTCGCCTCAGATGATATGATGAACAAACAGCTGGTCATTGCAGCAACCAACAATATGGAACTCAATGATCAACTCCGAAGTTTAACATCCGAACAGAATATATTGTTCAATGCAGCAGACAAACCTGAATTGTGTGATTTCTATCTCGGATCTATTGTAAAAAAAGGAAATCTGAAAATCGCCATTTCCACAAACGGGAAGTCACCAACGATAGCTAAGCGCCTCAAAGAGTTGCTAAATGACCTGTTACCGGAGGAAATAGACGAAACATTGTCACTCATGAGCACTTATCGGGATCAGCTCAAAGGGGACTTCGAATTTAAAGTAAAGAAGTTGAACGAGCATACAAAAGATATATTACGCCATGAACGTTAAGGAACTTAAAGAAATTATTGGAGATAAAAAAGGAGTGGAGCTCCTGCAGACCGTGACTTCGTTGTTTCCTAATGAAGTCATTTTCTCAACCTCGTTCGGCATAGAGGATCAGATCATCACGGAATGGATCGGTAAAAATAATCTGGATATTCAACTATTTACATTGGATACCGGCCGACTGTTTAAGGAAACCTATTCGTTATGGAGCCGTACACTGGAGCGTTATCCATTGCAGATTAAAACGTACAGTCCTAATAACACGTTATTGGAAGATTTTATCAGCAAGAAGGGGCCAAATTCATTTTATGAATCGGTAGAAAACCGCAAAGAGTGTTGTAGAATCAGAAAAATTGAGCCGCTGCAACGTGCAGTCAGCGGAAAGAAAGTTTGGATAACAGGGATACGTTCGGACCAGTCTACCAATAGACATGACATGGACTTTATCGAATACGATGAGGTAAACCAAATTATCAAAATACATCCTTTGTTTGACTGGACTTTTGAAGAGGTAAAAAAGTACTGTAAGGAACACTATATCCCATACAATGTATTACACGACAAAGGTTTTCCGAGTATTGGTTGTCAGCCCTGTACCCGAGCGATACAAGAGGGAGAAGATTTCCGTGCCGGCCGATGGTGGTGGGAAGATCAAAGTAAAAAAGAATGCGGTTTGCACGCTGTTAAATCTTAACAAAACTACAGTTAAACCCAAATTCATTAATTTAAATTTTATTATTTTCAGAGAATGGACTATTTAGATCATTTAGAAGCGGAAGCAATATATATATTAAGGGAGGTAGCTGGCCAATTTGAAAAGCCTGCACTCTTATTTTCGGGTGGTAAAGACTCGATTACGCTTGTCCACCTAGCAAAAAAAGCGTTCAGACCAGGTAAATTTCCATTTCCATTGGTTCATATCGATACAGGGCACAATTTTCCCGAAACCATTACTTTCAGAGATTCATTGATTGAAGACATCGGGGAGAAGCTCATTGTCGGCTATGTTCAGGATAGTATAGACCAAGGAAAAGTGGTTGAGCAGACAGGTAAAAATGCAAGCCGTAACGCTTTGCAGACTGTAACGTTACTCGATACGATTTCGAAGCATGGTTTTGATGCTTGCATCGGAGGGGCACGTAGAGATGAAGAGAAAGCGCGTGCTAAAGAACGTATCTTTTCTGTACGGGACGAGTTTGGCCAGTGGGATCCCAAAAGACAGCGACCCGAACTATGGAGCATTTTCAACGGCAAGATAAACAAAGGTGAAAATGTACGTGTTTTCCCAATTTCCAACTGGACCGAATTGGATGTTTGGAATTATATTAAGCGTGAGCAAATTGCCTTGCCATCTATCTATTTCAGTCATGAGCGGGAAGTCATTACGCGTAATGGGCAGTTGATGGCAGCGGCTCCATTTCTCAATATTGACGCCGATGAAATTATTCAGCGGAAATCTGTACGTTTCAGAACGGTTGGCGACATGACCTGTACTGCTGCAGTGGATTCAACCGCTACAGAACTGGACGATATTATCGCTGAGATCAAAGCATCAACCGTGAGTGAACGTGGAGCCCGTATGGATGATAAAGTATCTGAAGCTGCTATGGAAGAGCGTAAAAAACAAGGATACTTTTAACCCTATTTCAAATCAAATACCTGAGATTGACAACAATGAATATATTGAAATTTATTACAGCCGGTTCTGTAGATGATGGTAAAAGCACCCTAATCGGCCGATTATTATACGATACCAACTCGATTCTGGACGACCAACTGGAAGCGATACAACGTGCGAACCGCAAAAATGATGACGGTACGGTAGATCTGGCTATATTAACGGATGGACTTAAAGCCGAACGTGAGCAAGGAATTACCATTGATGTTGCTTATAAATACTTTCAAACAGATCACAGAAAGTATATTATAGCAGATGCTCCAGGACATATTCAATATACCAGGAATATGGTCACAGGCGCATCCAACTCAGATTTGATCATCATCTTGATCGACGCGAGAAAGGGTGTAATTGAACAGACAAAACGCCATTCTTTTATTGCTAAATTACTTGCAATGAAGCAAGTACTTGTCTGTGTCAATAAGATGGACATGGTTGATTACAGCGCAGCAATCTATGAGCAGATCAAAAGCGACTATTTGGCGTTGGCGGTAAACCTCGGGCTTAAAGATGTTGATTTTATACCAGTTTCAGCATTGAAGGGGGATAATATTGTCCATAAGTCTGAACGGATGCCTTGGTATATAGGTGAATCGCTGTTGAATTACCTCGAACACGTGGAAATACATGAAAATGAGGCGGCAAATTGGAGATTTCCTGTCCAGTGGGTTGTACGTCCGCAAACGGATGATTTACATGACTATAGGGGATATGCGGGACGGGTATTAGGAGAAGGATTAACGATTGGAGATCAAGTCATTGTTTATCCAGCAGAAACATATAGCACGGTTAAAGCGATTGAATTCAATGGACAGCAGCTTCAACGGGCTGAAAATGGCCAGTCGGTCATTATCCATCTCAGTGATGATGTAGACATCAGCCGTGGTGATACCATAGCAAGTGTTGAAAATCCACCAAAGTTCGAACGCAATATCCAGGCAAATGTATGCTGGTTTGACAACAAACCATTAGACACAGATCAAATATATCTTGTACAAAGTCACAGTAAATTGACCAAAATAAAGATCGTTGATGTGCTGTATAAGTTTGACATCAATACACAGGAAAAAGTGTACAATGAAATCATCAGGCTGAATGACATTGGACGAATCACAATTAAATCTGCTGAAAACCTCGTATTCGATTTACAGGAAGAAAACTCCGAGAATTCTCAGGCCATCGTTATTGATCCGAGGACAAATTTAACCGTAGGCGCCTTAATGATTCAAGCCGTCGATTAATATCGTATTCATCGCAAATATTCAACCTAAATATTTTTTTAAGGAACTCAGAAATAGCTGAGTTCCTTTTTGTTTTAGACAATCGGGATAATGATAGTGGATATCAATAGCGAGTGGTTAAGACAACAAAAGGGGTAGATTAAAACTATCTATTTAACATAATATAAATTATAATTAATCAATATATAAGGATTCTCAATTACTATATTTAAGAATCGACAGCCTCATGTTAAAAAATTGCCAGAAATAAACGATTATATTGAGATATTTAACATATTAGATACCAGAATTTCAGCTATTTTATCAAGAGTGAATTTTTTTCTTTCATATGCCTGTAGATTCGAATAATATACGGCAAACGGACTGTTATGCACACACTTCGCCAGAAATTCTATAATTCCATATAAAAAATCAAAAAGTTAAATTTCATTAGAATAGATTATTATTTGTAAATAATTAACAAATATTGGTTATTCGTTAAAAAATACATAAATTAGTGCCAGCCAAAGGGAAATTTTACTAATTAAACATGTCAAAAAATTATAACGAGTTTATCTCGATCGTTGAGAAACGAAATCCAAATGAACCAGAATTCTTGCAAGCTGTAAAAGAAGTTACCGAGGACCTATTTCCTTATATTACAGAACACCATCCTGAATTTTTCGAACAAAAGATTCTTGAAAGGCTTACTGAACCCGAGCGTATTATATCTTTCCGGGTAACTTGGTTGGACGATAACCATCAAGTACAAGTTAATCGCGGATACCGTGTTCAAATGAACAGTGCTATTGGTCCTTATAAAGGCGGCCTTCGCTTCGCCCCTTCTGTTAACCAGAGTATCCTTAAATTTCTTGCTTTTGAACAGGTATTTAAAAATAGCTTGACCGGGTTGCCGATTGGTGGTGGCAAAGGCGGATCCGATTTTGATCCCAAAGGAAAATCGGATAATGAAATCATGCGTTTTTGTCAGAGTTTCATGACCGAGCTCTATCGTCATATTGGTGCGGACACCGATGTTCCTGCCGGAGATATTGGTGTCGGAGGACGTGAAATAGGTTATTTATTCGGTCAATTTAAACGTTTACAAAATAACTTTACTGGTGTTCTTACGGGTAAAGGAGAATTGTGGGGCGGTTCCTATATACGTCCAGAAGCGACAGGATATGGCTTATTGTATTTTGTTGACTGTATTTTCAAGCATCAGGGAAAATCATTGAAAGGTAAAGTAGCGACTGTTTCTGGTGCAGGCAACGTGGCATTCTACGCGGTTGAAAAAGCATTGCAGCTTGGGGCTAAAGTGATCACAGTATCAAACAGTTTAGGAACATTACATGATCCGGATGGTTTTGATGCCGAAAAAATGGCCTTTGGAGCTACATTAGGAAGAAGTTTGGATCAATATCCATCCAAATACCCGAATGCCCAGTTCTTCCCAGGCCAAAAGCCTTGGCAATTTAAATGCGATATTGCATTACCTTGTGCAACGCAAAATGAATTGGATGAATCCGATGCCAAAATGCTTGTGGCAAACGGATGTATCTGTGTAGCCGAAGGGGCTAATATGCCTTCCACAGCTGAAGCTATTAAAGTATTTCTAGATGCAAAAATCAGCTTCGCCCCAGGTAAAGCAGCGAATGCTGGTGGTGTTGCCGTGAGCGGTTTGGAAATGTCCCAAAACTCCATCCGTACACAATGGTGTACCGAAGAGGTTGACAATCGCTTAAAAACCATTATGGAGAGTATCCACGAAACCTGTTTAAAATATGGTAAGGAAAGTGAATTTGTAAATTACTTAAAAGGTGCCAATATTGGAGGCTTTATCAAAGTCGCAAACGCCATGAAAGCCCAAGGTATCGTCTAAAAAGCCTTTTTCTAATCATATCATAATCCTGAGCGCTCAAATGCATTGCATTTGGGCGTTTTTTTTATACTTTTATGCTAAATTTAAAAACTAGAGAATTCCATGAGACTAATAGCTGAACTTCCCCATCCCGATTGCAAGATTTCAATATTTGGCATGAACCAAAAATTTATTATTAAGTTTGAACAGGGGAATTTGGAGCAATCCTATAAAATTGCTGAAGTGGATATTATTGGTGGTGTAAACGGCGTATTTGATTTACTCGATGAAGAATTTATGAAAACTGTAATTAATCAATTCGCCTTGATGCGCCAGTCTTTTAACAACGCTTACAGCCGATACGAATAACAGCTAATTTATGTTGAATTATATCTATTTTACTGCATTTTGGGCCTGCCAAATTATTTCGTCCATCCTATTTAAACTCGGTGGAATTCATCCAAAATATAAATGGACAACATTGATTGTCGGAAATATTATTCTGCTTTCTGCAAGCTGGTTCCTGGTACAATTATTCAAAAATGTATCTCAGCCAATTGTTATAGCCCTATGCTCTGGCGGCACATTCTTGACCGTGCAATTAGCCATGGCACTGTATTTTAAAAGTCCGCTGACCTGGATGCAGGTGCTGGGTATGTTTGTCATTATCTCCGGTATGGTGCTGATAACCTTTGGTGGTAAAGAAACGATGTAAGCTCAATTTACAGGACGAAAGCTCCCGTTCGACGCCAGCTAACGACCACATAAATTTTAAAAATTTAAACGAAAATTGGAGCTCACAATAGCAACCTTTTGAGCTCCAATTCATTTTGTCTACAAATAAGCGTAGGTGATACCATCACCACCACGGTCTTGATGTTCGTCCTCAAAACGACTAACATGACTATATTTGCGGAGATAATCACGGATAAATTTGCGTAAAATTCCGTCACCCTTTCCATGAATGATCTTTAGCGACGGATAACCGATCATCACCGCCCTATCCAGCACACGCTCCAACTCATGAAGCGCATCCTCCGTTCGCATACCCCTTAGATCAATTTCAGGTTTAAAGTCCGCCACCGAACCCGCAGATGTTGACCTTGATAAACTTTTTGCAGATTTTTTTCCTTCCCGTCCCTCTAGCTTAATCACATTCTTCCGTTTTTGAACGGTACGCAGTTCCCCCATAGCCAGAATAAGATTATTTTTAGCAATTTCTACCACCTGTGCCTCGGCGCCATTATCCAAAATTTGTACCCAATCCCCGATCGCTATTTCTGCAGACTCCACAACGCGCTCTTTAATTGCAGGTTTTGTGACCTGTTGTTCTTTCGGTAGGACTGCCTGAAGAGCTTGATCTAGGTTGCTCCGCAATTCACGGGTTTTTTCTTTATCGGCTTTGGCAGATTTAATTTGAGCAACCGTATTCTCAATGAGTTTATTCGAATTCTTTATAATCTGCTGCGCTTCTTCTTTAGCCTTTTTCAGAATGACTCTTTTATTTTCTTCTAGATAGGTTTGTAGTTCCAGGTATTCTGATTTGAGGGTCTCAAGTTCCTTCTCCCGCTTAGTGATCGCAACTTTGGTATCAAACACCTCTTTCTTCTCTCTTTCGAGATCAATCAAAAGGTTGTCTACTTTCTTTTGCTCCACACCAATTTTGCCTTTCGCAGACGCCAATATTTCCTTGCCTAAGCCAATTTTTTGAGCAATTTCAAATGCATAGGAACTTCCCGGTTTACCGATCTGCAGGATATACATTGGTTTCATTTCTCGATTGTCAAATAACATCGAAGCATTCTCTAAGCCGGACGAATTGCTCGCAAATACCTTCAGATTAGAATAGTGTGTCGTCACTACGCCTCTAATCTGCTTTTTATTGAGCGATTCTAATACCGCTTCAGCGATAGGTCCACCAAACAAAGGATCGGTACCGGTTCCAAACTCATCGATTAAAACCAAGGTACGCCCATTGGCAAATTCCGTAAAATATTTCATCTTCGAGAGATGCGCACTATAGGTACTTAAATCACTCTCTATCGATTGATCATCCCCTATATCTGCAAATATCTGCTTAAAAACGCCCACTTTCGTCGTTGGGTCAGCAGGAATTAATAGCCCAGATTGCACCATGATCTGCAATAGGCCTACTGTTTTCATGCAGACAGATTTACCCCCTGCATTTGGTCCCGAAACAACAATAACACGCTGGACATTGTCAATTTGTATATTCAGCGGCACAACAGTATGATGGTGATTCAATAATAAAAGTGGATGCCTAGCATTGACCAAATTAATCTCCACTTCTTTGGACAATTCAGGCATTTCAGCCTCAATGTCCAAAGCAAAAAGTGCTTTTGCACGTACAAAATCTACTTTTGTCAGTAGTCCATGATAAGAAAGCAACAACGGAAGGTGCGGACGAACTTTATCGGTCAGTTCCACTAGGATACGAATAACTTCTCGTCGGCGTTCAAATTCTAAATCTCTAATTTTATTATTCAACTGAAAGACTTCTTCAGGCTCTATATAAGCCGTTTGACCTGTAGCAGATTCATCATGGATCAGACCTTTAAGCTTCCTTTTATTCTCGGCTAAGATGGGAATACAAAGCCTTCCATCGCGTATGGTAAGATTACCATCGGCGGTCCATCCACTATCCTGCGCACTTTTAAAGATACTGTTGATGCGCTTTAAAGCTTCTTGCTCAGCCTTTTGAATCTGTTGAGTGATCTCCAATAGCAATCGCGAAGCATTATTTTTGAGCTTTCCGCGCTCATCGATCACCATTTCGATATCGCGGATGATGCCTTTCTCTATCGGTAAATGTTCAAAGAGAATCTCAAGATTGGGATAAAGCCCCTCACGTTCATTAAAATAACGAATGATAGCGTATACAGTCTTTAATGAAAGTAATACTTTAAAGAACTCCTCTTCTAGCAAAAAAGCTCCCTCTACCCGAGCTTTTTCGATAATAGACCGAAGTGGAAAAAAATTCTCGACAGGGAATGCACTGTCATTCACCAAAAGATCTTTAAACTCACTAGTCTGCCGTAAAAATCGATCAATCTGATCAAAACGGGTCTGTGGCTGAATTTTATCTACCAGATCCCTACCCGATTCGCTCAAGCATTTTTGTCTTATTTTATCTTTTATCTCGGAAAATCCGAGCTTATCTATTGCATTTAATGGATATACCATAGAAATCATATTCGTTGAATGGTTAAAGTTTTACCGGAGGCTTCATTTGCCTCGGCGGACTGAGCACTGGTCCTCTGTCCAGTTCTGTCGTTGGTAACTGCCGAAGTGGAACCTCCTTCGGTGTTCGTATAGTATCCTTACCCGAAATACTCCCTGCGCCCGAAGACGCATCAACTGGTAAAGTTGGACTGCCTACAGCTAGTTGATTCATAAGATAACCATCTACGCTGATACCGGTTCTCATTTGGAAATAGCGATTAAAAGACGAAGCAGCTTCTCTAAAACTCAATTTTGTCTTATTTGGAATATAATGAATAAGTGCGTCAATTCTTTCCTGATAAGCTTGTTGCGCACGCATAACCCGATTGGTACTATCCTGAATACGTACATTAACAATCGAGTCTCTGCTACGGATAGAATCTTGTTTTCTCCTATCAATATCTGCATAAAACTTATTTTCTTTCGTTAGATTTTCTTCCACTTTTTTATAAATAGCAGACATGACTTCGGCATCCTTTCCATAATAGTCCAGATTTTTTTTAAAAGAAACGGAATCCAAACCATATTTATCGAAGGTAACTCGGTACAAAGGCAATATGACTTTGCGCGCGCTATCAATAGGCAAAATATTGAGGTATGAATCTGTCAATTGAATTTCGGTAAGTGCATCCACAAACTCACTTTCGGAGATAATATCTTTGCCCCCTGTACGTACACAGGCAGCAAATAAAAAAATGACTGCAAGTAGATTCAGTATTAATCGTAGCATTTCGTAGTTTTGTACAAATTTACAAAAAGCACCGACATTTGGCACTTTTTACATCATCAAAACTATATCGGAAATGAGTATTGCTAGTAATTTAGAAGCGTTAAGATTGGAGACTGAAGCTGTCGGCGTACAACTTGTGGCTGTATCGAAGACAAAATCCAACTCGGATATCATGGAAGCCTATGAAGCCGGACAACGTATTTTTGGCGAAAACCACGTTCAAGAGTTGGTTGAGAAAGCGGAGCTTTTACCCAAAGATATTCAGTGGCATATGATTGGCCATCTTCAAACGAATAAGGTCAAGTATATTGCTCCTTTCATCAGCCTAATTGCATCTGTTGATTCGCTCAAATTATTGAAGGAAATTAACAAACATGCTCAAAAATCCAAACGCACCATAGATTGTCTTTTACAAGTTTATATTGCTGAGGAAGACACCAAGTTTGGTTTTGATCATGCTGAACTCATCGAACTGCTCCGCGACGATGAATTTCTCGCATTGAAGAACATCCGTATTTGCGGTTTGATGGGGATAGCCTCCAATACCGATAACCAGAAAGTAATAAAAGCTGAATTCTATGAGCTTAAAATGTTGTTTGATGGGGTCAAAGCAAGTTTCTACAGAAAAGATGAACATTTCAACATTCTTTCCATGGGCATGTCCTCCGACTATAAATTGGCGATAGGCGAAGGTTCCACGATGGTCCGTATAGGAAGTACAATCTTTGGAAAAAGAGTAATCAAACACTTTAAAAAAAATGACTAAACCACTTATAAGAGAAGCTATTAAATCTGACTGCCCACGGATGCTCGAATTGATCAATGAACTGGCCATCTTCGAAAAAGCACCCGATGAGGTCACGGTCTCATTATCGGAGTTTGAGGATGCGGGATTTGGAAAATCTCCTGTCTGGGGTGCATTTGTCGCAGAAGTAGCGGGCGAAATTGTCGGCATTTCATTATATTATACCAGATATTCAACCTGGAAAGGCCGAAGACTCTATTTGGAAGATTTAATTGTGACAGAAAATATGCGCGGATCAGGAATTGGAAAACTACTTTTCGATCAGACGCTGGCCTACGGCAAACAGTGCGGTTACCATGGCATGGTATGGCAGGTCTTAGACTGGAATGAACCGGCCATTAAGTTTTATGAAAAATATAAAGCGGACTTTGATGCCGGATGGCTCAATGTATCCATTACTTATTAAATAACGGAGATAATCAGTTCAATGCGGTTTCATTTTTCCTTAAAAATTTTAGTTATCAGCTATCTGTTTTACGCTTGCAATGGCCAAAGTGCACCTGCTGATGGTATTCAACTTGCAGATACACTCTCCTATAGTAAAAAAAGCATAGACGAGCATAGCAATTATTTTCTAAAGGAAGAAAATCGACTGGACACGACGTATTTTCGCGCAAAATATCCTGTTTTTGCGGAAGATAAGATCAATGATCTCATTACCGATATTGTTCATCTCGAAGGCGATACCAGTATGCAGGAGGCTGCCCATCGTTTTATTAATGCTTACAATGAATATGTAGAGGATAATAACGGCAGATCTACGGCAACTTGGAACCGGGAGCTACAGGTCGATGTGATCGCCAATACGCCAGTTTTTCTGGGTATTAGAACCCAACAAGAAGAGTATACGGGCGGTGCGCATGGTGACCACTTTACCTTTTATTCAAATTTCGATAGACAGTCAAACAAACAGATTGTCATTGATGACATTATTCAAACACAAAATAAAGATAAGTTTGTCAAAATTGCTGAGCAATATTTCCGCAAACAAGAAGGGTTAAGTAGCGATGATCTATTAAATGGAAAGTATTTTTTTGAAGACGGTAAGTTTTCGCTCGCAGATAATTTTACGTTCGAAAAAGACGACATCCTATTTCATTACAATGTTTATGAAATCAAATCCTATGCTGAAGGGATGACTGAATTGCGCATTCCTTACGCTGCTTTCAGGCATTTGATTTCAGACAAAGGATTACAGTACATTCATAGTATTAAATAGCAATCAACTAAACTAATAAATAAATGCAAGTTTTTAAATTTGGAGGTGCATCCGTCAAGGATGCTGAAAGTGTCAGAAACTCAGCACGGATTATCTCAAAATACAAAGGCGACGCCTTGCTCGTTGTCATATCCGCTATGGGAAAGATGACCAACCTTCTCGAAAGATTGACCAAAGAATATGTTAATAACACGGGCAACCCACACCAGACACTGGATGAGGCCAAACAATTTCACTTTCATATCCTTCAAGAATTATTTCCTAAGGGTGAACACCCGATATTTGATGAAGTCGCAAACTGTTTTGTCGAGATCGAGTGGATTTTAGAAGAGGAACCTCAAGATTCATACGACTATCTTTTCGATCAAATTGTATCGATGGGTGAAATTATCTCCACAAAAATCGTTGCGGCCTATGTGGCTTCGATTGGTGAAAAAGTAAAATGGCTCGATGCACGTGATTATATATTCACGGACAATACCTATCGTGAGGCTGTCGTAGACTGGAACAAAACGGAAGAAAAAATTCGCGCAGAGCTCCCCGCTATTCTCGACGAATACATTGTCATCACACAAGGATTTTTGGGCTCTACTTCGGAAAATTTCACAACCACCTTAGGGCGTGAAGGGTCTGACTATTCTGCAGCAATATTTGCATCCTGTTTAAATGCCGAAAACGTAACGATCTGGAAAGATGTACCGGGGGTACTCAATGCCGATCCCAAATGGTTTGAAAAGACTGAACTCATTCCTGAATTATCTTATACCGATGCGATAGAGCTTACCTATTATGGTGCAACGGTCATCCATCCGAAAACCATCAAGCCCTTACAGAATAAGAAAATTGCATTGAATGTACGCTCTTTTGTCGATCCTGACTCGCCAGGAACAATGATCAGGAGTACGAATCAGACCTTACCCGTTCCGTCTTTCATCTTTAAGGTGAACCAGATTTTCATTTCAATCTCGCCAAGGGATTTCTCCTTTATCGTGGAAGATAATTTAAGGGACATTTTCAATCTATTCCATGAGCACCGTATCAAAATAAATATGATGCACAATACAGCCATCAATTTCACCGTTTCGGTAGACGATACAGGAAAAAATCTGGTAGACTTAATTAACGAGCTTGAGCAGCGATTCAAAGTCAAATATGAATCGGGACTTGAACTGATTACTATTCGCTATTACAACCAGGAGACCATTGATCGAGTTCTGGTTGATAAGGAAGTGATAAGCGAACTAAAAGACACCTATACTTGCCAGCTTCTCGTAAAGAAAATATAAATGAATACACTGATCCTTCAAGAGGAGATTCAGCAGTTTCTCGATAGAAACGCGGAGCAGTCTCCTGCTAAAATTGCACTTAAAAAATCTCCTTTTGAAGGAATATCGCCGTCCGAGCTTGCTACACAGCTGGATGGCAAGCAACGGGCAAGCACAAAAATCCCCATGTGGGCCAAAACGCCGGGAATCTACTTTCCCCCGAAGCTCAATTTGGAGCAATGTTCCTCGGAGAAAACGGCATTATTTAAAAGTACACTGATTAATAAGGGAACACATTTAGTGGATGCCACCAGCGGTTTTGGTGTAGATAGCTTTTACTTCTCAAGACAGGCGGCCAAAGTTACTGCCTGTGAATTAAATCCTGAGTTAGCAGCCATCTCAAAACATAATGCGGCTGTATTAGCGGCAGACAATCTTCACGTCATTGCCGCTAACGGTGTGGATTACATCCTCCATGACGCAACCAAACGATTCGACTACATCTACCTGGATCCCTCCCGAAGAGTTCAAAACAAAAAAGTGTTCCTATTGGATGAATGCGAACCTAATTTAGTCCAGTTGCAGGATGACTTTTTCCGGCATTCGGATAGCATTATCAGCAAACTTGCACCACTACTTGACATCACTTCCGCCCTACAGCAATTGCGGTATGTCAAAGATGTGTATGTGCTGTCGCTGCAGAATGACTGCAAAGAACTTATTTTCGTGCAAGAAAAAGGATATGAGGGTGAAGCTGCCATTCATGCTGTGCGGTTATTCCATGGGCAACAACAGGTCGTATCCTTTACCTATGAAAGTGAACGCGCCGTGGTTAATGAATACAGTGAACCACTGTCCTATTTGTATGAACCAGATGTTGCACTTTCCAAAGCAGGAGCCTTTAAAACCATTGGACAGCTATTTGATGTCAAAAAATTACATAAAAACACGCATCTCTACACTTCAGATAAACAGATTGAAAATTTTCCAGGCAAAACATTCGTCATAAAGCAAGTGGAGTCCTTCAGTGATTTCAAAAAAAATAAACAGTCAATGCAAGCAGGGATTATTGCCAAAAATTTTCCGCTCAAAACAGCAGAAATCAAGAAGAAGTTCAAAATCAGCGATGGAGGAAATTCGTTCCTATTCTTTACGACAACCGTCAATGATCAATTTAGTGTCATACATACACAACGAATTTTAGAATAGACATTTTCATTACAATTGTCGAAAATCTTCTCCGTAATTTTAATGCATGGATAAAATAGCATTATCAGCATTGGATTTGGCTCCTATAAAAAAAGGAGAAAATACAGCTAGCGCATTGGCCCGTACGGTCAAAATTGCCCAACATATAGAACAACTGGATTTTAAAAGGATTTGGGTTGCAGAGCATCACAATATGGAATATATCGCGAGTTCAGCAACATCCCTTTTGATACAACATATTGCATCAAACACAAACCGTATTCGTGTAGGATCTGGCGGGATAATGTTGCCAAATCATGCCCCCTTGGTTATTGCAGAGCAGTTTGGAACTTTAGAAACCTTATTTCCGGGCCGTATTGACCTCGGTTTAGGACGTGCTCCAGGTACAGACCAACTAACGGCAATGGCTTTACGCAGAAATAATCTAAATACCGCCTTTCAATTTCCTCAAGAAGTGAAAGATCTGCAACGTTACTTTAGCGCAGACAATTTCGATGCAAAAGTACGTGCCTTTCCGGGTGAAGGTTTGGAGATACCCCTGTACATTTTGGGATCAAGTACCGACAGTGCCTATCTTGCGGCAAGCTTAGGGCTTCCTTATGCTTTTGCGACACATTTTGCGCCAGCGCAATTTGCTTCGGCAAGTATGATCTATCATCAAAACTTTGTCCCATCTGACGTATTGGAGAAACCTTATTTTATGTCGTGCGTCAATGTTATCGCCGCAGACAGCAACGAAGAAGCAGAATTTTTAGCCACCAGTTTCTTCAATCTCTTTGCCGGCATCGTCACAAATACAAGAAGACCATTATCAGAACCCACTCCGGAGGTAATTTACAAAGGTATACCGGCAATAGAGCAAGCTGTTAAAAGTATGGCTTCATGTGCTTTCATTGGTGACAAAGCCAACATACGTCCACAAATAGAGAAATTTGTAAAAGACCACAAAGTAGATGAAATTATCGCTACTTCCTATATTTTCGACGATGAAAAATGCCTTAAGTCATTTTCCTTGTTAAAAGAAGCACTCGCTTAAAAAATCGCTCGATTTATATACGGTGAATTTTATATATTTAAACTAAATTCACCGTATATGAATAGCTATAATGCCTTTGCACTTCTAATGGGATTGTTTTCCCTCCAAGCATGCACGAATCCCACTTCTCAACAGGTCGGTGGAAAATCCGACACGGTCAAGGCCACTGACACATTGTCCCACGTCGTTGTGGACAGCAGTACAGTTGACCAGCCCATCATAGCAGATCCAAAGAAGGGACAGATTTTGATGGTACGCAGCTACCGAGTTTGGGAAAAGCGAGATCCTACAGCTGTTTTAAATAAAGATTGGTACGACCTTTATGAAGAAAATGGCAAATATTACCTGGAAAAAGTTGATTATGAAATAAAAGACGGTTATGACGAGTGTGCTGGCGTTCCAATTCGAAGCATTGAATCACGAAGAAATTCATTGCTGTTCCTAAAGTTGGAGGGACTCCAAGCCGGTGCATTAGAAAATTTAAAAGTTACCCATTCCGAAATATGGCCTCAGGAATCGGTCGAATATGCGTATAAAAATCAAAAAGTTACCCTGAGGGGATTAGGGACTATTAAATCCACAGAGGTGCAAACCGATGACAAAGGTCACGAGAAATTATTTCATGAGGTGACCAATTACAAACTACGCTACATTTCAAATAAAGAAAACAAAGAAAAAACCCTATTTCATATTGATCAATATGATGATGTATTTATGTCCACACTTTTCGTTGGGGATATTGACCGGGACGGTGTTTTGGATTTTATCTTTTCTAATCCGCGTCACTATGAGGAGGAAGCAATGCTTCTATTCTTGTCCAATCATGGCAATGCACTCACTTTTGAAGCTGATGCACAATTTGATTGTTAAAGCTGGGTAACATGGCTAGAATAAACGACTACTTACATCAAATGAAATCCATTGATCGCGCATTGCTTTCAGTGGGCATGTTTTTACTGATCTACTTTATTTCTCCAATCCAATCCCTTCCGCTATTAAACCTGCTGCTATGCTGGCTGGGGTTCTGTGTATCTTACATCGCCATATCCTGGTTTACATTTTATACCATGTCGATTGGAACAATGGCAAAGAAGGCGCAAAAAGAAGATGGAAGCCGACTTTTTGTCTCCTTATTCATCATTTTGGTCACTATAGGTTGCTTTGTTTCTGTGCTGATGATCATTATATCCAGCAAGGACAAACAGCTAAAGGATGCGTATATTATCGTCATTTGCATATTAGCCATGATGGCTTCATGGATATTGGTTCATACCATCTATACTTTTCATTATGCACGTCTATATTACGAAAATAGGTCCGATGGTGATGGCTTAGCGTTTCCCGGTGACGACAAGCCTGATTATCTGGATTTTGCATACTTTTCATTCGTGATGGGATGCACCTTTCAAGTATCCGACGTGGGGATATCTTCAAAAAAGATCCGCAGGGTAGCACTTTTTCACGGTCTCCTCTCCTTCGCTTTAAATACATTTGTTGTTGCATTAACAATAAATATCATTTCTGGATTAATCAATTGAGTTTTCGATCAAAAAGTCTTATTTTAGAGCAAAAATTACACACATGAAGTTTTTCAACGCCTTACTCACGCTTTGTATCATCATTATTCTAGTAGCTTCGTGTGCGAAAAATCAAGATTCAGGTAGCGCTACTGCAGCAGCAGCTGGCAGTTTTATCGGGCGTATCCAATACCAGGATAATTCATTGGAAGTAGATCGGCATAATCGGCTTATTCGTGTTTTAAAAGAAAGCGGCGATACCTATAAAGTCGAGTTCTTCACAGGTATCCCTAATATCACTTCCCTTCGATTGAATCAAGAAAACGATACTACTTGGGTATCCGCTGACACGACTGGATTAAAGAATGTCAGAATTGAAGGAAAACGATTAACGATCAATTATCAGGCAAATAGCCAAAGTTGGGTTGTTGAAAATGCAGTCCGTAACTAATAATCAATCTAAATTGTCATATTAATTTCATTTTCTATTTGAAAATTATTGCTTTCTCCCTATATTTAGTCAAGCATAAAGGAAGAGAGAAATGAAACAATTCAATAAATTAGGTGCGATTGCATCCGTGTTGGCTTTTGCGCTTGCGTTGAGTGCATTTAGTTTCCAACAGGACAAACCAAAGGAAGAGCCCAAACCAACCAATCTAAAAGTTCTCCCAAAAAATATTTCCCATGACGAATTGATTTCCACGATGAAGGAATTTAACGTTGCCTTGGGCGTAAAGTGTGGTTTCTGTCATGCGCCATCCAAGGAAGATCCTAAGAAATTGGATTTTGCCAGTGATGAGAACCACAAAAAGGATATTGGGCGGGCGATGATCAAGATGACCCAAAAGATCAACAAAAAGTATTTTAACCGCAGTTGGGACAATGCTCCAGCCAAAGCAATTTCCTGTAAAACCTGTCATGGCGGAAAAGAAGAACCCGAGATGGTCTTAGCGAAAAACTAATCAAACCACATATTCATGTAACACCATAGTCCTTGTATTATGGTGTTTTCTTTTGTTTTGGACCTTCGTCTTACGACAAAGGCGCACAATACCGTGCGCCTTAATTACCACTCACCTTTTCTGCTTCTTGCGCCATCTGCCCAGTAGCCTACTCGTGGCAAAACTGACCAAAGTACCCAGTGCCGCTGTCAGGGCTGTTTGCAACACATCCCCCAGGGAAATGCTGGCCCAGATGGAACAGAGGGTACCGCCTATGGCCGAGATGCGGATATTATTTACTTTCATCATCCACGCTCCTTTCAGCCATAGTTTTGGCCGTATCGTTTGCCGGATTTAAATCAGCTTCCGATGGCGGTTTTCCGTCACTTACCTCCAGTTGGGGTTTATCTTCATCCAATACCGTTTCCACAATCCCCAATCCCAAGGCCAGGTATTTCAATACGTTGCCTACCTTTCCCGGTAGTTTAACAGGAGCCGCCAGCACCAGCTGCAGCACCTGTCCTATTTTGTTAAAGATTTTTTTCATACTTTTTGCATTTTCAGTAGAGCCACCATCAACTCACCTTTGGTTAAGCTAGGGAGATCATGGAATTGAAAGCCTTGCGTTCCGACTGCCTATCGCTGACGCGAGATGACGATAGCATAAATCATTGTCCGAGCATAGCGAGTTTGATTTATGCCGTCAGCTTGCTAAGAAGAAGGCACAAAGGAATGCAGCAACTAATTCCGGATCTCCAAAGCCTTAGCGAATACTCAAATACACTTCATCCCCCATATCCCACAGGCTATACACCAGCGCTTTGAGCTTTGCTAGAGCCTTGCCGCTATAATCTCCAGTACCCTCGCCTGTTAACGTCGTCACCGGCGCAATGCAGCCCTGCAATTCACGGAGTGCATTGTTGGCCGCATGGATCAGTATTGCTTCGCGGCCGAGCACCATTGGGATGCCAATCTGCTCGCCATGTTTGGGATAGCGCCGTTTCTCCAACTTATATCGACCAATTGGAATACAGCTAATCCTTGGTGTATTATTTCTATCAGGCAGCTCGATCGTATGGCATATCTCTTCGCCTTGATAGCTGATGGTCCCATTGGTTCCCCGTGCTCCATACTTTCGTAGGAGCAGCAGGGTGTGTTTAACAGCCATATTAGCTAATGGATAATTTACCCAGGTAAACACTCGGAGAAGTCTTGATACCATCCTGATGACCGGTAAATACCCAGCCTTCCAGCGTGTCACCGGAGTAGCTGGTAGGTAGCTTGAAACTCATACTTGCTTCTTCGCGAGTCGCAGACTCCAGGATACTAAAGAAATTCTTGCTGCTGTTGTACATGAGCAGAATAACAGAATCGCCGGCGAACGCGTTAAGTTTGTTGAACTGCGGCTCCCATGTCAACATGATCTCCTGCGGAAAAGCTTCTGACCATTCCGCACCCATCAACGTTGCCAATGAGCCCTTGGAAATAACGATCTTTGCATAATCTATTTCAAATGCAGGGTAAGTACCTGTGACGCCACCATAATTCAGGAGATATTGTAGCGCCTTGTTGTACCCTGTTGCTTTACTCTGCAATTTGTCCGAATAGCCCAGGTTGAGTAGATCTTTGATCGGCGAAAGAAAAGCTACCGCGGTTGCAAATCTTGCCCGCTGTGCGATCTGTCCTTCACTCGCTTTTTTGCTTGTAATCTTGGAGAGTGAGCGGACATAATCCACACCTCGCCAACTGCTTCCTATTACACTTCCTACTTTCCCAGAGTAAGCTCCGTGTATACCTTTTAAAAATCTTGCCATGATTATACATGTTTAAATAATAAATAATTACGACTGTCATGAGCAGTCTTTGTTTTGCTAGCAAGAGCTAAATTAGCATGACTTTTTTCAGTAGAAGGATAAATGCAGGGATGGATAGTACACGGGTGGCCATGCTGTCATTGCCTGTCAACTTTAAGAGATAGGCAGCCCCTCGGCAGTCCTTTGAGTCGTTAAGGGATTGTATTCGGGACATCTTCGGAAAAGATTGCAGACAGCTTCGACACCGCTTCGGCTGCTGTTCGGGTATTGTTCGGGTGCTGTTCGACTGGGAGTCGAAGCCGACTCGAAGCGTTGTCGAAGCCCACCCGAAGGAGCGTCGAAGATGTCCCGTAGCTGTGTCGAAGCAAAGTCGAAGGATAGCCATAGCGTCGCCGAACAGCTACCGAAGCGTAGCAACTTGAAAGAGCTTGCGTTCGCTTGCTCCCAGAAAATAAAAAAAGAGCCAAAAGGCTCCTTTTTTTTACAACGTGCTAAATCCGCCCTTTGCGCCTGCTCTCTTCCAGTTGTTGATGTAAATCTGACAAGTAATAATAGTGCCGCTTGCCCAGCTTCCTCGGCATGAGCTTTCCCTCGCGGACCAGCCGGTAATACTTCGATTCAGAGATACCCAATTTGTCGAGCACATCAGCGATATCAAGCATATGATCCAGTTCGGAAGGTATCTCCGCTGTGTCCGTAGATACTTTATTCATTTCTTCCGTTATATGGGTCAATATCACTTTCAATAAGGAGGTTATGACCTCCAAAAGGTCACATATGCGATTCATTAAATTTAACATAACCATGCAATTAAACATGCTGGTCGCCGAAACGAGTCACTTTGCACCATTGGCACTGTGCAAAGGCTCCATCACCACAGCGTTAGACAATACATTCGTTTTTAAGCCAGATTAAATTCCTCTTCCAATTTGCTTTCATCTAGCGTATCTATTATTCCCCAAAAATTATTGATGTTGTTGCGCAGCTCACGCGAGGGGGTGACCATTATTTTGAGCTTATCCTCCGGCAACAATCGATGTAGTTTCTCCTTGATCTCAGCGGTAAGTTCCAACATGGTGGGCCGATTTACGGGCACGCGAAAATAGAGCATATTGACATACACTCTCGCCCGTATTTTGACCAACCAGGGATTTTCACGCAGTGCTTTGGTGGTCACCTCTATCCGACACAACTTTCCGTCATGCAGATAGACATCTGCCGTACGTTGTTGTTTATAGATGATCACCGCGTGCAGGCATTTTATCGTGGTTTCGTCTGCCGTTTCTTTATCGTCCCATTTACGCAAAAGGTAGACCATCAGTGCTAGCCGATCCCGATCGCGCTGCCACAGATTGAACAGTGTAGCCTGGGATTCTGATTTTGTCACAGCTGGGAGATCGATTGCTGTGGTGCGGACATTGTGCCGGGATAGCTGCCTTGGGCTCTTAACCAGCAGGTCGGTCGCATGTTCAAGAGAATCTCTATTTTCACCAGTTTCGGATGCACCTGCTACTAAAAGTGGCTCGTGATCTTGATCGAGCTGTGACTTGGACTCCGGCGGTATCTGAATCGCCGTGTGAACAAAGGATTGCCAATCGAGCAATACCCATTTTGGAAAGCGATTTACCAACAGTATATAGGCGGTCACTATGGGAAAGAAAAACCAAAAATCAGTGGTCAGATACCATCGCGAAAGCAAGATCAATCCCGGCCTGTGCGGTAGCAACACTTCCAGTACGACGCCGTGGATGGCTAGGACAATACCGGATGCGCAGAGCAGATAGATCATAAAATTCAGCTTGGTATTCCTACTGAACCGCTGTCTAACAACCAAGGCTGCATGTATGTAGCTGATCAGCATAGCGTAGACCAGCAACAGCAAGACCGTGCCGATCCATACCGCCATAAAACGTTTGCTTTGGATACGGCCGAGCATCTCGCTGCCGGCAGAACCCACATTGATGATCAAAGCAAGGATAATGCAAAAGAAAAAATGAAGTGGATAATAGCCCATTTGGCTCCATCGGGCAATAATAGTCTTTAATAAATACGGAAATAATCTTCTACTTTTATTTAAATTCTCCGATCGCATAAGGAATACAAATTGGTCTGGTGATTGATTCAAAATAAAACACTTACCTCAAATTTACAAAATTTCTTTAAAATAATACTAATTTCCCGATGAAACATTCCGTCAAAATGTACCGAATCCAGTCATATCTGACCAAACAATTTGTTTTCTATGGTTTTAGCTGATTTATTTGTGGTTTTACGTAACAGCAAAAATATGAAAAGAACATTTGACCAAGCAGGTGTCAACGACCTGCAGCTAAAAGTATTGACCCTTCCTTATGCCGAGCGTCTTCCTATCATCAACTCCGTCATGAGCGATTTTGTCGGCTTTATGCATACCTATTTTGAGCTACGCCTCAGCCAGATACAATATCTAAATACCATGTCGCTTGCACTCAAAACCGAACTGAGCATCGGGATTGCCGACAGCTGGAACAACAGCCTAGCGGTTGACTTCCAAAAGAACAGCAGCTCGGTCGATGAAGAAAAAGACACACCAAAGGACATCATCCTTTCACGATACAATTCATCCAGTGACCTACCTGTTGCGAACAGATTGTTGCCGACAGGTTATTTTTCTATCCGCATTGTTTATCGGAATTCCGCAGGCAGCTAATCCACGTTTCTCCGAAACAGACGTGGCCTATTCCCCAAAAACACCAGCGCTATGCGGACCCCATCATTCAGGTTGATAGAAGAAGAAATGGATTTTGTGAGCAAGAGTACGCTCACAAAATCCTTTCAACAGCGGTTGCCCGGTAGCCGGACCAGACTGCTATGCCATCCACAAATTTGTCTGTTTGAGGAGTATCTGCAGACCGGCAATTTGGAGAGCTATTGCTATCAGTTCGAAGTGCATAGCTTAACAACAATCCGTTTTGAGATATGCAGTCCGCAGACCCATCTGCTCTACCATCTCGCAGGGCATGCTCCGATCCATTACAGCCAGCCACAGGTCAAAGAAACCTTTATTTTCCGCCCGCGGCATGGTGCGTTTCTCTATGCCCCCGAAACTGAAATTACAGTAAAATTTGAACCCGGAACATATCTCATTCAAGGGTTTACACTACCGTTGAATCTGCTTCATGTCGGCGGGGTTCCTGGCTTTGAGTATCTCTCTAGCGTGATCGCAGCGCATAAAGGCAGACTCGCACAGTACCGAGTCAGCCTGGACTTTGCCGCTATGGAGCAGACCCGACAGTTATTTACCGAGCTCACGAGGGAACTCAGCAAGAAGCCGTTGATACCCAAAAGTATTATCCTTCACACAATTCAGGATCTGCTCCTTCTGAGCAAAAATAAGCTACTCAAAGCGCAGGGTCTCCTGAGCCACCAAGACCATTTGGCTCTACAGGCGCGAGCGTTGATCAGCAAGCGGATCGCAGAAACGGAAGAACGGATTTTGATTGGACATATTGCTGCTACACTGCACGTTGCAAAAGATCAACTCAACAGATACCATATGCAGCGCTATGGCGAGACGCTATTGCATTTTCGCAACCAGGTATTGGCCGACAAGGCAAAGCATCTGCTGGATCGAAAAATGCCTGTAAAGCTCGTTTCAGACTTTTGTGGCTTTGGTCAGATTTCTAGTTTTACCCGGTTTTTTAAAAATGAGACCGGGTTATCTCCGACGGCTTACCAACAGCTTACCTTTAATCCCAAAAAGCGGAGGTAGGTTTAGATTCACGGATTTTGTCAAATCCTGATGCGCTTTATGTCAAATTAGGCGCAGCGTCGGTCACTATCTTTGAATTATGAACCATATACCCATAGGACTGGGTGAATTTATAAACAAAGAAGTATGATCAAGCAAGAGCGTATACAGCGTACACAACGAGTCAGGGTAAATTCGCCAAATGAACAACCATTCGCCGCGGATATGAGCGCCTCACGTCGGCAATGGCCTTCGCAACTGGTGCAGCGAAAATATTCTGGCTTGTCGAAGATGAAACTTTTGCTTTCAGTGACCTGCTGCTGTGCTGGTCCTGTACGTGACAGGCACGGCCGCAGGTTTACCACATTCCCGTGTGGCGGTACGATACAGCATTTACGTGAAAAGGGCTGGCCTCATGCGGCGTTTCGGTCAGCCCGGCAGAATCTGTGAAACCGGATACATCCTGGATGTAGCTGATTAATAAACAAGATTTGACAAATTAAAATTTTGCAACATGGCTTTATTTCAATTGAACAATCAAAGCGCACCAGCAGACGAAAGTAGCTATTCATTAGCTTCCGGTACTCCTAGTTGTGTCGGCGACCAACGCATTTGTACAATTACTGCAAATGACAATGGTTCGGGACAACCAGAAATAGATGAAAATCTATTGAGCGAAATGGTTACCGCTTTGAATACGCACAGCAATACGACAAACGTTAAACTGAAAGCTTAAGCTCGCAAGTTTAATATTCTAAAGGCCGAAGTAAATATCTTCGGCCTTTCTGCATTTATTTAGCTAAGTTTTTAACAACAATTTTTTCAATCGTTCGATCCTCTTTTGACACTGTAAATCCAATTGCCTGCATACTGTTTTTAAAAGACACATAGTCTGTAACCACACCGAGCTTCACTTTTTCACTCATATTATTGACATCCAATATAATAGGAGGAAAATCAGGATTGTTTATCTCTAACAATGTACAGACCATTTTTATACTCATGCCGTCACTAGGTTTATTACTATTATTTGCCGACCGCTTTGTTACCAACCATATTTCACTGTCTTCCAAAGCAAATGACACGTTCAATCTCATCCTGTTTGTCATATCGGCTACCAGCGCATTGACACGCTGTTCTTCCGTCCACGATAGTGGCCAAAAAGATTCATAGCAAAACCCGTGATCTTTTAACCATTGTGATTTTGATTCGGCTTGGTAATCCAAAAAATCTGTTTCATCTAAATCAATAAGTTTAACTCTTTCTTTTTTCATTAGGGGCAACTTTCTCACATTGGAATAAGCGTAGTACAAAGCCGGAAGAAGCGATACATTAGTCATTTTGTACCGGATCTTTTCTCCTATCGTATCCCTTTGATAAGTACTCGGTAGGCCATTCTTGTAAGCCGACAATGTAGACGTCAAATCTGCGTTACCATCAAAAAATTGGAGCTCCTCAAAATCATTCTTAATTGGCCATTCCTTTGTGGTTTTACCTGCCAAAATCTCCTGTATTGACTTTTTAGTAACCATATCACCAGCAGTAATAGCTATAACTTTTCCTTTGTAAATCCATACCACATGAGGATAGCCCTTATGTGGAAATAAATTTTTAAAAGTATTGTCTTCAACTACGACATCCAATTTGTTAGTTTTTGTGTATGCATTCTTTTTGAAGAAAATACTTACTACAGCTCTACTCTCCGGTGATATCGGTAGTATCTTTATTGTATTGCCAAACGCTACTTGCAGCCTATTATTTTTTGGAAAGGCTTCGATACAGGCCGTACAGTTGGTCATAAAAAAATCTAGAATAACCAAATCAGGTTTCAAGCTTGTAAAGTTTATTTCACCTGTTATCGTTTTCACCTTGTGTTGAACTTCAAATTTATCACCAATTTGAAGTGCGTTATTGTCTTGATCCTGTGCATATAAGTATACAGTATTAAAAAAATACAAGATTATTAGAGACAGCAAATTTATTTTCATTTTCATCTACCTTTGATTTTGTTGTATTAATGGATTGAATTCTATTACCTTTTTAGGGATTAGAAATGCATAGCGCAAATCATTTGGTTCTATCGAATAGACAACATTGTCGATTATTCGCCGAAAGGTCTTTTGAAATGCTGGATCTTGATTTAATCTTTTCATATCCATCCACCTTAAGTTGCGCATGATCAAAGATTTATTACGCTCGGCCAGCACTTCTTTCAAGACTAATTCCCTATCATCTGAACTGAAATCCAGATACGTATTTTTGACATATCTTGATCTTAATAATTTATTCAGGTATCCAATAGCATCGACTACCTTATTATTTCTCACTAACGCTTCCGACAAAGTTAAGTAGAGCTCATCTGTGGCAACCCCACAAAATGTCGAGGCGTTAACAGCGCCATCATATCTTCCCTTGAAGGCGTATGTACCGTTATTATTGCTTTTAAAATATAGCGTCCTTCGCAGATCATCATTCTTATAGGATTTGATTAGATTGGAATCGATTTTTGCTATAGTCGGATTAATACTGGCATTTGTAAAAGTGACTGCATGAAAAATCACTTCATCGTTAAAACGTGCAAAGGGCGCGGATGCCGTCTTACTCAGTGTAGTATAGTCAATCAGAACCGCATAAAGATCCAGTGCTTCTCTTGCTCTCTTTTCAGCTATCCCATAGTCGCCCATCATTAAACCCAAGCGGGCTAAGGTCGCTAAAGCAGCTGCCTTTGTCGGCCTCGTTTTAATTACAATTTTTTCTGGAAGTAATGGTACTGCCTCTTCTAGATCTTTTTTGATCTGCTGATAGCTATCCTCAAGCGAAGACCGAGATTCAATATAGTCGATGTCCGGATTTAACCTTAATACCACGCCAAGGATGTTCTTTGCTTTGGCGGCATCATACCCCACAGTAAATACATTCAGGAGCTGCATCCATGCATAAGCTCTAAAAAACAGAGCTTCGCCTTTAATGCGTTCATAATCTGTAGGGTTAACACTTCGATCAATATCCTTCAATAAGCTCAGTACCTGATTAGCAATGAGGACTACTTTATATGGAGCCTGCCAATGATTTGTGGCCAATTCAGCCATTTGATTCCATACATGAGCATTTCGGTCTTCACTATTTGCTATTGCGTTAAAATTGGCCGCTTTAAGGTAATAGTGATCAGAAGCAATATCCGGAATCGGAGAAAAACTTGAGTTCATCGTACTTCTATTATCGAGCAAGGCATCACAGTCTGCCAATGTTTTTGGTACGAGCATTTTTTGATCTGGCTTCACATCCAGATATTTATTACAACCTGCAAGTGTTAATAAACTGCAGGCTAGCATAAAAATAATCTTTTCTACTTTCATCTTAACTCTTCTTAAAATGTTACCTTATAATTCGACCTTAGCACCTAGTGATAATGTAAATTGTAGCGGAATAGCATCCCTATATTCAGGATCTATGTTGAGTTTGTTCGCTTTCCAAATAATCCAATTGATATTTTTAGCAAAGGATGTCAGTGCAAGCGATTTACAAAAGCCCGGTTTTGGTAATCGATAGGATAAGTAAAGGTCCTGAAGACGCAAATTATCTCCTTTGATGACCAGTACTTCAGATTTTTTGTAAAATTCATCTCGCAGCGAATTCAATGGATATTGTAATGATGGGACTACCGTTGTTAATTCGTCACCGGGATTCTGCCATCTTTTCAAATAATCATCGTGCCCCACACGATTAAGCGCAAAGTCCATTTCAAAAAAAGATTTGCGAAACATATAGTGCCCCCATCGTGCCTGCATATTAAAAGCGAAGGAGAAATTGCCGATTGAAAACTCGTTTTCCAGCGAGCCGTAAAAAACGGGGCGTCCAGGTCCGACATATTTCATATTGTCTAGCGAACCGTATAAAATACCGTTATAGTCTGTAGACACTTCACCATTCAGATATCCACGGGGATCACCATTCTGCGGATCAAGACCTGCGTAAGCAAAAGCGAAGACTGCCCCCTCTTCAAATCCTTCGCGCAGGAAACCGCCTGCAGAACCCGAGGTAGTAACGTAGGTCGCCGGGCTTGACCATTTATAGGGATATCTGGCAACTTTAGTCCTATTTTTACTCAAAAGCAGCTTATTATTCCAGCTAAAGTTCCCATGACGGATGTTTTGGCTCATAACTGTGAGCTCAAAACCTTTCCCACGTAATTCACCACCGTTCTTGGTAACCGATTCATACCCCATGGTAGGGTCAATAGGAACGTTTGTAATCAGATCTTTTGAATTCTTGTGGTAATATTCAAATGTTCCAGAAATTCGGTTCCGAAAAAGACCAAAGTCCAAGGCCAAATTCATGGTCTGTATCTTTTCCCAGGTCAAACTTGGATTAGGCGCCGAACTTAGCGATCCATACGGCAAATTTGTATAAGAGTCTGCTCCATTATAATAAATAATTGGATAGGCACTATATGATGTATTGGCCCTACCAGCGAATCCATAGGTAAACCGGAGTTTCAACTGATCAATGTGATCATTTTTCGCAAACCATTCTTTATCCATTCGCCATGAAACACCTGCTGACCATAGTGGCTGCCATTTGTTATTGGCTCCAATTCCAAATATGTTAGAGGCATCCTGACGTAGGCTACCTGATACGATATACTTTTCTTTAAATTCGTAATTAGCATTAGCAAAGAAAGATACAAAGCGATTTTGCTGCAACATTAGATCTACCCCATCCTCAATCGTACTGCCACCATAACCTTTATTTAAAATCGGAAAAACCGAAGTATAATCTACAGGTAGGTGATTGAGATTTTCGCGGTTATAACCATATAGGATATTTGCATTTCTAGTATATTTCTTATCCCTTATCTCGCTGCCACTCAACAATTGTATGCGGTGTAACTGATTAGGTGAAAGCCAGCTGTAGTTCCCCTGAAAACGCAACGTATGACTTTCCGTATTATCATTGATGTAGTTCATACGATCACCAATAGGAATTGGTCTTTTTAATACACTATTATCATTCCACTGAGAATAAAAATTGATCATATTTCTTGCTGCGTAGGAGTCAACTCCTACCCAGTCTTCTATCGGATTTTGAAAATTCTGATAAATATAAGCTAGGTTAAGATTGAGGTTGTCGATCAATCTGTAGCTTGCCGAAAAATTGATCAGTAGATCTTTTGGATTGGCTAGTTGATGGTTCGCATCTATTTCCTTTAATGGGTTAAAATGCCAGTCCAATAACTTCCCGTTGCCAGCCGTGTCCCTATAAGCCTTTCGTATCGGCACAATATCCACATCTACTGGCTGACCATTATTATCTACCAGCTTAAGGTAAGGCCACTCACTTCCATTTGCATCTGATGCACCGTATGAGATTGTCTGTAAAATACTCTGGTCTCTGGCGTGTACCTTTGTGTATCTTATATCCGTATTGATCTCTAGGTTAGCAATAGGCTTGGCCTTAACCGAAGACCTGAACGTATATCTGTTATTTTTAGAGGCAATATTTTGATTTTTGTTGATATCAGTTCCCAAAGAGAATAAATAGGTGATTTTTTGATTGCCACCGGATACATCCAAATTATACTGTTGGAGGAATGAGTTTCTATAAAAATAGTTGCTGTAATCTTCACGGACGTCATATCGCCTAAAATTTTCGATGGCATTGTCGACATCCTTTTGTATCGCATTTCCACTTCTCAACGCACCGAGCATTTCAATAACCGGGCTCACGGTACTGTAGCTATTCCTCTCATTCAAATAGTAATCATAGTAACCTTTATCAAATAGATATCTTTCATAATCTATAAAATTGGGGCTGGACATAAATGGAAGCTTATAAATGTCAGGTTTGCCTGCAAATGTCAGATTAGACGTAAAATTTACCCTTCTAGGTTGGCTGTAGCTTCCACTTTTACTAGTCAGCACAATGACGCCCCCCCCGCCGGCTGTACCCCAGATGGACGAAGCTACCGCATCTTTTAATATCGTGACACTCTCAATATCATTTGGATTAATATCACGTACATCACCTTCATAAATCGCATTGTCCAATACCACTGTCTGCTTAAATGTTCCTGATATCGCTGATCTACCGCGCATTAAAAGGTTGTTGGGCGGTGTAGCATTATATGGTGATCGGTCAGCAAACTGGTAATCTTTATCAATCCGAAGGCTGACGCTTGCGTTTTCTAGACGGTCTAATATATTACCCCCAACGCGCTTATTTAATATCTTATTATTGATCAGCTCAAAACTCCCCGTCGCCCGCTCCTTCGGAATTTTTTGGTACCCGGTAGAGACCACCCCCACCTCTTCCAATTGATTCTCTAGTGGTAGCAGTTTTATAGCCAATGATACTCCAGCACTATACGAAGTTTCTAAGCGCTTAAAACCGACATGGGAGAATGAAACAGTACCTTTCGGATTGGAGACTGTTAACGAAAAGGAACCATCATTTTTGGACGAAGCCCTACCCTTTTCACCTTCGACTCGGATGGAAACACCTTGGATCGGCTTACCGTCGACAGACGATACCACAGAACCGCTGATGGATAACAACCCATCGGCCCCGCTGTCCTTGCGGGGCGTCTGAGCCGATAAACTAAACATATGAAATACGGTAACAATTACTAAAAGAGTCCTTAGGATTAATAGTTCTCTTAAGCTATATGCTTTATTTGTAATACAATTAGTTTGTGTATTTGCTAAATTTACCTGCTGGGCAGCCTGCTTTGAACAGGCTATACTTCTCCCAGTCCTTATAAAATTGTTCATTTTAAGGTTTTAAAAATGGTCATAATCTTCCCCTTTCCTCGCGGAGGCGATGGATCAGGTCATTAGAATAACTCGTAAAAATGTTCCGATATAGTAGTCTCTAATTGGTTACAAAGCAGATGATATATTTACAATGACACTTTTTCGGATGGTCATACAGACCTCTAGCCTTAATGGAATTAAGGCGGATTGGGATTTTTTGAATGTTTGTTTTTAATAATCATAACTCGTTATTGGTTAAACGAGTCTTGGGATGAGACATTTTTAGATAAATGCGGGCCTACATGCCGTGGTTGCGAAAAAGTTTCTGAAGCCTAACGTAACACGGACTAACAGTAGGCCCACATCTATCTTATCAAGCAAATATACTAAAAGCTTTTATATAAGAATAGACGCGGGTATTTAAACTACTGCCTTGCGTTACGGCTTCAGAAATTGCAACCGCAAGACTCTTTGTTTTAAATACCATAAATCCTCTCTTTCGGAGAAGAAACTATTTATACAAACTTAGTGAATTCCTCTAATAATTCATAGAAATATTTAATACATTTTTTCACAAACCGCCATAAATTAATACATGGCAAAGGATATCAATATTATAATCGGAAAAAATCTCAAAATAGCTAGAGAAAAGCTACTGTTTAGTCGAATTGAAATGGCTAATAAGTCAGGAATTAACCGAGGATCAATAGAACGAATTGAGAAGGCTCATAAATACTTTAATACAGAAGAGCAGGAGAAATATATAAAATTTATCGGTATAGAAAAAAGCGTTTTATCTAGCTCTTCTTTCAATTTAACATGGAGAGAGGTAACAGCAATTTTGAGAAAGAATCATCCCGAAAACCCATCTATTTGTAATATTTCGAGTAAAGAGACCAAACCTAAAAAAATGATTATGCAAAGAATTCTTCCTGAAAAGCTACTGGAAGATCCTACAACTGCTGCGGAATTAACAGCAATAATTTCCACAAAGTTCAAAATAAATATTGAACCAAATAAAGTGCAGAATTGTTTAAATTCTTTGGTAAATATTGGATTACTAGTAAAGACTCAAACATCACCCATAAAATATAAGCGTTCCAACAAAAAGTTTCCCAAAGAAATAGATCCCCTTTTCGACTTAGTAATTAAATTAGAGCAAATTTGTAAACTATTCAAACCTGACTTAGTGAATAGTGACAACAAAAAAGACAAACCTTCTTTAAGAAAAATGGCTATTATGCTTCTATCATTGGATGACGGTGAGAAAACAAGAAAAGAACTTTTTAGTAAAGCCGAGATGATAAATGATACCAACAATGTCGTTAGGACAATAAAAGTCTTAGAAAATATTAAGTTGATTACTAAAACTAAATCTCCAGTTACCAGCAGTTTACAGAGTTATAAATTGACAGACAAGGGCTCTAAACTGCTAAGAGAATTGGAAGTATAGTATTCTCCGAATAATAGACATAGTACGGGATAAATTTATAGTGCTTGGAAATATTCATTGAAACGTAGTACCGAGGGTTCGAATCCCCCCCTTTCCGCTGAGACATAAAAGCGCAGTTTGAGGCATGGAAAATAAGATTGTGGCAGAATCGTGGCAAAATGATTCTTTAACAGTCGCAAAACAGCTCTAATAGGGCTAAAAACAAAGAAAGTTCCAGTCCCTCACTCTCCGCAAGATTTGAAAGATAATACCTTTCAAATGGTCTAAAAAGCTTTAAAGCCTGTAATTTTTAAAAATTACAGGCTTTTTTTTTCAGCTGGAAATCGCAAAATTTTCAAAAACACTCTTAATTTTTGTGGCAGATTTGTGGCACTTTTTGTCAGGAAAAAAAAGTGCCACAAAAAGTAGCTTAAAACACTGTATATCAAGATGTATACCTCGTTAACGACTTGACTAAAGAGCAACATATTTCGAACTTTAACTTAATAAAATTTGGATTATGCTTGAAAACAGTTTTGGTGTAATATTCTTTTTAAAAACACCTAAAAAAAATGAAATTCAACGAACAGTTTATTTGAGAATTACCGTTGACGGTATTCCAAAGGAGATTTCAACAAAACGTAAATGGGATGTTGCCCGTTGGAATCAAAAATCAGAACGGGCTACCGGCAGCAAGGAAGATGCAAAATCACTAAATTACTTTTTGGATTCTTTATCTAATCGTATTTCTAACTATCGCACAGAACTAATCAATAACGACCAGACAATTACTGCTCAGAAGCTCATTGATTTTGTAAGAGGCAAGAATGTATCAAAAGTAAAAGTACTTGAAGAGTTCCAGTTGCACAATGATGAAATGTTGGCACTGGTTAAAAAAGGAGAATATGCGTATGGAACATTTGAGCGTTATACAACAGCCCGGTCCCATGTTAAGGAATTTATAAGTTATAAATATGGCAGGGAAGACTTTGAATTCAGAGAATTGAACTATGAATTCGTAAAGGATTATGAATTTTATTTAAAGACCGTCAGAAACTGTAGCAATAATACGGCATTAAAATATATTGCTAACTTTAAAACCATAATTCTTAGGGCTATTGCAAAAGATATAATTCCAAAGGATCCTTTTAAAATGTTTAAAAGCAAAAAAACAAAATGTAATAAAAAGCCACTTTCTTCGGAAGAACTTGAAAGGCTTGAAAATAAAGTGTTTTCTTCTGAGCGACTTTCAGTCATAAGAGATATATTTGTTTTCCAATGTTATACAGGACTTGCTTACATTGATGCATACCAGTTAAGGCCGGATGATATCAAAAATGGAATCGACGGCAGCCTATGGATAATGACAAGCAGGCAAAAATCAAAATCGAAAACTGATATTCCTCTTCTGCCCCAAGCGATTGAAATTATGGAACGATACAAAAATCACCCATTATTACCTTGATAGTTTCGGAAGGGATGCCACTTCGTGGCTGCTATTTGAGGGGGATGTGGCCATTTCTGTATACAGTTTTTTTAGCCAGAAGCGATCTTTCGAGGTCTTAGAAGCTGTAGAAGATACAAGTTTCCTAGTGCTTAGCCATGAAAAACTTATGCAGTTGTATCAGCAGTTTCCTGAATTTAATTATATAGGAAGAATCCTGACTGAAAACTATTATATTAAAGCGGAAGAGAAAGCAAACGAGTTACGAGTCTTTAGTGCGACGGAGCGCTATCAGCACTTAATCCAGAAGTATCCCAATATTATCGCACGGGTTCCTTTAGGAATGATCTCCTCATATCACGGAATAACGCAGTCTACATTAAGTAGAATTCGCTCAAAAAAGCCAAACTAAAATATTTGTAAAATAGTCAGTTTTAAACCGGGAAGAATTGGAAAAGGTAGGTTTGGACGGTCAATTTAAATCTCACATGGCTATAATTTACAACCTTTGAATTACCTCGAATATTTACAGCCATCGAGCGAATACTATTTCCTTATATTCAAATGTTTAATATCACTGATGTAATTGAAATAATTTATGAAATTAGGAGCTCAATAGTTGGACAGCTAATACAAAAAGTATGAATGCCACTTGCATTAGCTGCTCAAATATAAAACCAAAATTGTAATCTAAGATTTAAGAAATGAAAAAAAGAATTGAAAGATCGCCTCCAAAAGTACTGCGTAATGGTTGGAGAAAATTTAAACAGTTAATGCCCCACAAATCTGTTCATCCCACCTACTCCCCAATTTTATAAGCTAATAAAAAACAGTTGCAAATCTATTGGATAAATCAAATACAATAACGTCCACGGTTTTTGAGTATAGAACAAAAAATAGAGTTGACGGCATGCCAACTCTATAAGTTCAACACTTATGTTTTACGTAAAAGTAAATTTTAAAATAAAATTTTAAACGAACAGATCTATATAGATAATCATTGTGTTAATTATAATATTGAAAAATTTAATGGAAATATAGCTTATTAATTTTTAATTCATGAGTATTCTAGGCATCTTTTTGGTTAAACTTACGAGAAGGCTTAAAAAACAGCTAAATCAACCATTACTCGAAGTATATTCTAATAGGATTTTTGAGAACCACTATATAAATTTTCCAGAAATACCAATTAGACTCCACTGTATGCATATTTTCCCCTAAATACCCGATAGAAATATACAATACTCGGACATATTTCATTATCATATCCCGTGATATGAGAAAATTGAAAGAAATTAAATTTCATTAAGCATCACTATCAATAAATTATTGCCAAACATATAATATATCTTTAAACTAATCTCAAAAATGGTACTTTAACTTTTTATGGTCATTAACTTAAAAATCAATCACATATTAATCCTAACTACCTTAAAAGTAAAACAGGTTTGCTCTTTTTCAGATACAACTGATAGATCGCCTTTATGTGCTTTCGCTATTTCTGAAGCAATATAAAGGCCCAGTCCTAATCCGTTATTTAAATTGGAGTCTCCCCTGTGAAAAGGATTAAAAATATATTTTAATTTTTCCTCTGGAATTGGCTCACCCCTATTTGTAACAGATATTTGCCAAAAGTTTTCAGAGGCTATTGATTCTAGGTACACAGGGTCATTCGATGAACCATGTGTTATTGCATTTGCAAGAAGATTCGATACCATTTGTGCAATTCGTGCCGCGTCACACTCAACATAACTGTTAATATTGTATTTTCTCACAATAGTTCTGTCGGGCCATGCAACTTGCAATTCATCCCTAACCTGATCTAACACCTGTTCAAGATCCGTGGCGATAGAATTAATTTTAATACCGTCACCTAAACGTCCTCTAGCAAAATCCATAATATTATTTATCATTTCCAACATTCTCTTCCCACCCTTCTCTATAATATTTACAAGTCTGACTTCTCTCTCATTAAGCATAAAACGAGCTAAAACAGTAGAAGCACTCATAATTCCGGCTAGCGGATTCCGAAGGTCGTGCCCAAGAACAGCTATAAATTGCTCCCTCAATAGAGCCTGTTCCACCTCCAATTTTAGTTTCTCTTCAGCTATCTTTTTGGCCATTTTAAGATTTTCTTCGTATAACCGCCGATCTGACGCTTTAAATAATGTAAAAATCTTAAAAAGAGATCGTCCACCTCTATCCTTTCTATCATAACAATTCATATATATAGGCAGCCTTCCTTTTCCAGTGTCATTCAATTCTAAAGCAATCTCCTCAAAATAACCCTGCATATTCAATAATGGCCATAAATGAGTTTCAAAATAAATTCTGCCTCCAATAGAAAGAATATTTGAAAAACGGGCTCCATAAAAGAACTGTGGTTCACAGTTAAGCCAGTCACTCATCCGTTTATTCATTTTTAAAATCTTCCCTTCGGCATCAGTAATCACGAATCCGTTTAGCGGCGATTCAAAAAAATCTTCAAAGTCTAATACCATAAAATGTAATACTAAATAGTTAGAAATGTTCTAATCATTTCAATGGTCTCTTGAGGAGCACTAAGATTTGGGCAGTGTCCAGTGGCTTTCATAATCCTCAATATACTATTGGGAATTTGTTGATGCATATAATAACCCACTTCGACTGGTGCAATAATATCATTACTACATTGCAGTATTAATACAGAGGCTTTGGTATGCTTTAACATCTCACGTTTGTCTGTTAGAAATGTAGTCTTTGCGAAATGCTTTGCTATTTCGGGATCCGTTTTACAGAAACTGCTTGCTAATTCTACGCTAAGTTCTTTCTTGTCAGGATTTCCCATGATAATTGGAGCCATCGTCATTGACCAGCCGAGATGATTATTATTCATAGATTCCAATAATTCCTCAATTTCAGATCTGCTAAATCCGCCGATGTAATTATCCTCATTGATATAATAGGGTGATGGTCCAATCATGATAAGTGTTTCAAAAACGTTAGGAGCCAAATCTGCAACTATAAGTCCTATCATTGCACTTACCGAATGTCCAATAAAGATTCCATTTGTAATGTCCAATTCAGTTGCAATTTCGATGATATCAGATGCATATCCCTCAAGGCTGTCGTATTTTGTAAAGCAATAAGCAGACAAATCGGAATGGCCAGCTCCAACGTGATCGAAAAGAATGATCTTGTAATCTTGCTCAAAGTCGGGATAAATATACCGCCACATATTCTGATCACAACCAAAACCATGAGCAAACATTATAGTTTTATTACCTTTTCCTTTAATAATGACATTATTTCTTTTTATTATATTCATGGCTAAATACTTTGAATAAATATAAACTATTTACAGAACTTTTTTATAACCATTATTTACAAAAATGTGATTTCAAGACATGAATTATTTTAGCAGAAAATTTAAAAAGGTTAAACCCTCACAAATCTGTTCATTTCAATTAACCCCCAATTTAATAATAATTGTAAAATTATACTTGAAAATGAGTTTTCAAAGTGTATTATAATGGTTGGTTCGAATCTCTCCCTTGCATATAAAAAAATGAAATTATAAAACTTGTAATTGACATCAATAACATGATTAAAATATATAAAAAAACAATCCTCTTTATAAACTAAATTGGAGCTGTTTTATCATCAATTCCAATCTGTAAATATGTATTTTGGTTATTACAAAAAGTCCGAAAACTTAATAAAATCAATATGGCAAGAGGATTCGAATTTTCCGAACATACACACAACAAACTAATCATCAGATATTTAACTTCATAATCCAATTTAAATCTTGTATCAGACGGTTCGAAGATCATCCTTTCAAGTTCGCATGAAAGGATTGCTAAAAATTTTAAGCCGTATACAATTACGTTGCTAAAATGCGTATGCAATAGGCAATACGAATCACTTAACAAAGCACATGACATATTAGGAAAAGATAAGTAACATTTGGAAAACTTCCCTTTACCAGCATTGTACTGATATAATTTTGAATTATTCAAAACGTACAATATGGAAATTATATCAAAACAAGATCTTGAATTATTCAGAATTAGAATACTGTCGGATATCGGTAAGATGCTGGAAGCTAATTTAAATCATTCCACCGATGATTTTGGGTGGCTCAGAAGCAAAGCAATTCGGAAGATGATGAATATTTCTCCAGCAACATTACAGAACTTAAGAGTTACTGGCAAAATTAGATTCAAAAAAGTTCAGGGCTCGTACTATTACAGTAAGGATGATTTACAAAAACTGTTTGAAGATGAAAATTGATTTATCAAAAAACGGATTGCAATATCTCGATAATGCTTGTAGTGATGATCGATTAAATGTTTGGCATATTTCTTTGCTCGTCGCGATAACTCGATTGGCATACCGGCAAAATGAAGGTAGGACTATACTGGTGAGTAGAAGTAAGCTAATGAAAATGTCTCATATTGATACTGCTCCTACCTATCATAAATATTTTAAGCAATTACAGAATTTTGGTTACATAAAATATGTGCCATCTTATCATCCGGGTTACCGTAGCACTATTGAATTACTTTAGTATCCCTACTTTGGGCTTAAGAATAAATATTTAAAACTAGGTTTTATGGAATTTAGTGAATTTAAAAAAGAGTTCAAGCACTAATTATTTTTATTTGCAAGATCATGGCAGTAAATTTTTAATCGTGCAAAAAGCAGGCTATATTGAACTCTTAAAGGTGTAGTTCGAATATAGATAGAGATCAGAACCACAGATTCTTCCAAATCTATATTTTCTATTGAATTTAGTAAATCTATCATCGAAAGAGATCTCAAAAAAGTGCAAAATCTCCGAGGGTGTAAAGTAAACTGTGTCAAATAAAGAATTTTTATATTAGACACAGCAAATGGAAAAAGAGGAATTTGATTTTTCGTTAATATTTGCTTTAAAAGGAACTCAAGAGGGCTTCGCCGTTTTGAACGCTTCAAAGAGGAAGCGATGAGAGGCCTTTATGAAGGTAAGAAAATGGGCGGAACTGACTGAGTTTGTGCTCCGATGTTGAAACATCTTCTGGAAAGTATGCTTGAAGGTGAGCTGGATCATCATCTACAGGAAAGTAAAGCTTCAGGAGAGGTTAACCGTAAAAATGGGAAGACAAGAAAGACTGTACGGAGCCTTCAGTCCGGACAATTTGAATTAGAGAGCGGTCGTGACCGAAACGGTACTTTCGAGCCTAAGATAGTCCCTAAACGTCAATTGATCATTACAGATGAGCTTGAAGGCAATGTTGTCTCCATGTATGCCAGAGGAATGAGTACACGGGATATTTCAAGCTATGTGAAGGAAATGTATGCCATGGATATATCTGCTACGGAGATCTCCAATATTACCGACAAGGTGATTCCTGCACTGAATGAATGGCGAAACCGTCCGCTTGAATCGGTATATCCTTTTGTATTTCTAGACTGTATGCACTATAAAGTTAAAGACAATGGCAGCGTTCAGACCCGTGCAGTATACAATATACTTGGAGTGAACCGAGATGGTCGAAAAGACCTTATCGGTATCTATCTTTCAGAAAATGAAGGCGCTAAGTTCTGGCTATCGGTACTGACCGATCTGAAACAGCGTGGTGTAGAAGATATCCTGGTCGCCTGCGTCGATGGTTTAAAGGGTTTTCCCGATGCCATCGAAGCCATATATCCGAAAACCCAGGTTCAACTTTGCATTGTTCATCAGATACGTTCAAGTCTGAGGTATGTTCCGGAGAAAGATAAAAAAGCTGTTGAAAGGCCTCTTCATGGGCAGCGATCACCATAGCCGTGGTAAAGGGCACATCGCTGAAAACAACAAACTTATAGCGGCTCCGTGAGAGGATGAAGGTAAAGAACTGTACTTTTTTCTGCTTACCGCGCGTAGTGGTCATGTTGTAAAAACCAAAGTCAACCTGCGCCTGCTCACCATAGGGAAGCTCCGCGACCATCTGGAAATCGCGGGTGCTCACTTCTTTGGGGATGTTGAACTCCGCCCGGATATCCTGAACAAAGTTGAATACGGTCTTGGGGCTGACTTGCGGAAAGTCAGGGTAATGCTCCCTGAGCCAGTCATGCATCTGGGCCGCTGAGGTATCGTTATACAGCGACAGCTTTTCATTTACGAAATCACGGTAGGGATCCAGTAACTTTTTCTTGGAAGGGGGCGCTTCCAGTTCTTTTTGGTAACTTCGGTCGTCTTTGCTCAGAAGCTTTTTTACAGTACGCCAGTTCAGGCCGAGATGTTCGGAAATCCTGCGAATCGAACTGCCTTCCCGATGCATTCTGTGAACCTCATGATAGGTCATAAGTTTACTTAAATAATAGTTCATAAATAACTTTGTCTTTTGCTCCGACAAAGCTTGTTTTTTCTTTTGGGACACCGCGTCCCAAAAGATGAACTATGTATTGATTAGTGCCAATTATGCTGCATTCCTTATTGCCAAAAACGCTGCACCGTTATTGCCATTTTTGCTGCACTCTAAATTGCCAAAAGTTGTGTATTCTGATTTACCGATTACAATAGTACAATATCATGTGACTTATTTTTGTATTTACTATATTGTTCCTGTTTTGACATATAGCGATCATTTTAAACCTTTTTTTGACATTCATGATAATCGACAATTCCTTTAACAGAGATAAAATTAGAAGCTACCTTGAGAATATATCTGAAGATAATTTAATAGATGAGATAATTATTCTATTATTTTCTAAAAATGGCTATTACGTATACAGGAAGAATATACATGGTCCGGGAGAACACGGAAAGGATATTATATTTTATAGACGCGTTAGTTTATTTAGGGATGATGAATTTATTGTTGTGCAAGCAAAAGCTGAAAAATGTACCGCAGGTAATATTTCAAAATTTGCTGCCCAAATAAACAGAGCCCACAAAGTTCCTGTAGGCGGAAAGGCAAATTCAAACATTCTTCCTAACTATGTAATGTTTATTAACTCAAAAATACACTCGAACGATGCTGATTTTGAAATGCATTACCTGACAGAGGTCAAGGTAAATACTAAAATTCTTACCCAGGATCACTTGATTGATTTAATAATAGAATATCAAATTGTTCCCAACATATTAGGGTCAGAGCTCGAAAGTTATACGAAACAGCAAGATGACTCTTATGATGACAAAGTACGGAATATTATTTTAGGAGAAGATAACAAGGCAATCAATAAATTATTAGACCATGATTTACAAGTAGATTCAAGGGAATTGAGTGATGACTTAAAGGGAACGATTATCAATTATATTTTCAAAAAATGGGATGAAGATAATTCATGGTCGGGTACGGTAAAACCTATGGGCTGGTTAAACTATTATTTTGACTTCATACAGCCGTATCAGTATAATAAACTATTTCGTGTCTTTGAAGAATATGTTGCAAGGTATCCGTCTAGATATGCTGCCCATGATACGTTTCAAGTTTTAAACAAAATCTCTCCTGAACAAATCAATGCCTTCAAAGAAAAATTTTTAGGACTTGTGGCTAGACAAGTCAAGGATAATTCAGATACAAATCACATTTTGAGAAAAAAACTAAACGAACTAATAAAATCTGGATATACACAAAACACAGAGAAGATTGTAAGTTTGACTATTAGAATTTTTGAATTGCGTGATTCGATTCTTTCAAGCGAGGGTGATGAAAATTTGGAAGGTTTAAGAACTGAGTATCGAGAGAAGATTATAGAACTCGATAAACTACTTTACCCAGAGCCGTCGGACAATTAAACTGACTTTTTAAAGATCTCAATATTCCAATAGAGGGGTAGTGTAAACTGAACTGTGTCACATCACTCCTTTTAGAGTTCGCACTCAGAGGCTTTCAGCCTCGAGTGCGAACCCTAAAAGGAGTTTCCGAAGGCTTTAATTCTATCCCCAAATTTAATATGTAATTGTTGCATTGTCAATCCCCAATTCCGAATAGGCGTGGTCCATTTCTTTGATATCTCCTTAACCGTGAGATAAACCAACTTTAAGAGTGCCTGATCAGATGTAAATGCTCCTTTGCTTTTGGTCACTTTTCGGATCTGACGGTGCATAGCCTCAATAGCATTTGTGGTATAAATAGCTCAGCGGATATCGGGTGAATACTCGAAATAAGTAGTGAGATTTCCCCAATTATCCAACCATCCCTTTACAGATAACGGATATTTCTTACCCCTTTTTCGTCAAATTCCAGTAGCTTTTCATAGCCCTGATCTTCGTTATTTGCCTGATAGATATTTTTTAAATCTTCTACAGCAGCTTTTTTATCTTTCTCCGGAATATACCTCAGACTTGAACGTATCTGATGAGCAATGCAAAGTTGAACCTGGGTTTTCGGGTATACGGCTTCGATGGCATCGGGAAAAACCTTTAAACCATCCACGCAGGCGACCAGGATATCTTCTACACCACGCTATTTCAGATCGGTCAGTACCGACAGCCAGAACTTAGCGCCTTCATTTTTTGAAAGATAGATACCGATAAGGTCTTTTCGACCATCCCGGTTCACGCCAAGTATATTGTATACTGCACGGGTCTGAACGCTGCCATTCCTCTGGCATACTACGGTATTAATTGAATTACCCAGGCTAACCCGCCTAAGTACTTTACTACCTTATTTTGTTTTTGTCGGACGTACTTCGATCTTACTTGGAAGTACATTCTGATTCATTTTCAATAGATCTACCACCATTTGTCCGATATCAGCGGGTTGAATTTTCCAATGATCCTCTTCGTTAGGGGTATGACCATTGAAATTTGACGTAACTGATCCCGGCATTATGGTAGTACATTTCACATCATAATTCCTAAGGTCAAGCATTGCGGCTTGTGTAAATCCCACAAGACCAAATTTGGTCGCATTATACCCTGCACCTTGAGCAAAGAAATTTGTTCCAGCTAATGATGCGATCGAAATAAAATATCCTTTATTTTCCTTTAGCTGCTCAACACCGGCTTTAAGGGTATGAAAAGCCCCGGTCAGGTTGGTATTGATCATGGCGTTCCAATCGTCAAGTGACATTTCGTCTACGGGAGCAAAAGTCCCCATACCTGCATTGGCAATGATGATATCCAGCTTTCCAAATTTTTCGACAACTGCATCGACAGCCTTTTTTTCATCTTCAAAATCTGTCACGTCTGCTTGGATTGCGATTACATTCTGATTTCCTAATTCGTGTTTTGCTTTTTCTAAATCTTCCATATTACGGCCTGAAATAGCTACCTTAACCCCTGCTTCAATAAGCGATTTCGCTATTCCAAAACCTATCCCTTTTGTTCCGCCAGTTATATAGGCCACTTTATCCTTAATATTTTGCATAATATTCTATTTTTTTGATCTTGAATGTATAGTTCCTTCTGTCAATTGTTATTAAAACCTTCTCTTACCTATTTACTAATCCGTTGCAATCCGTCAGAATCAATAACTCGAAAAGTCGTGAAAAGGTTCTTTATATTTTATCTTATTGTACAATTTTAATAATTTTGTTCGGGTATTTACTTGCGTAAGAAAGGATCAATTGGGCCATATAATGGTTCCCATTATAACGGTCTAAACTTTCCTTTACATCCATTATATCACTGAACTGGTTGTCCTTGTCCACATCCCCCATTCCATAAAAGTTTCCTTTCTCTAGCCAAATACAACTTTTTTCCTCGCGTTGTCTTCCTTTATCCATGATTGCAAATGAAGGTCTACTATTTTCCAGATCATATAAGGCTTCATCTATAATTTTGAGAACACATCAAAATAACAGTATAGATGCAAAAATCCCATAGCTATTTTCCTTCTGTTTCATTGGCCCATACCAGTCAAAATTTGTTGCAGCGCCAATAGTAAATTCTTTATAGCTTAAACCTGCTCTGAACATGACGTAGCTTCTATTGTGATTTCCAGATTCAGGAACAAATCCATAAAGCCCCTGGACACGACTATAGAAATTAAGTTTATCATTAATTTTCGGTTTATACTCCACTAATGCCAAGTTTTCAGACGCAAAATCACTTGCCAAATCCACCTTAGGATTAGTTTCAACAAAATTAAGGTCCCAAGTTTCCGATCACGAGCCCAACACTTTTTCTAAATGAGTACTATAATTTTCTAATGATGCTGCAACCTCGCTACCAATCGATATTATCTTTTGCCCACTGCTTTGCCGAAGTTGTAGGAATTCTGTTCTTTCCATTGAAAGTATTTTCTACTGGCCACGAAACACCTCTTCCCGATCCAAAGATCGAACGATACTTCTTAACGAAATTGGTCGGATCGCTTTTAAGATCATTTGTAATCTCATCGATATCAGAAAGTGTACGTTCGTACTTATGGCCGGATAATGATTCTGCAATATTAGCCAGATCTTCATAAGTGATGGTATCCCCTGCAATGTAAACAATCTCGTTCTCGATGGCTGGTTCCGTAAAGAAGATCTCAGCCGTAAGTTTACCGATATCATCAGGTGTTGTTAAGGTTACTGCAGTATCCCATCCCCCAATGGCATTGATCGATTTGTTCTCTAAATCTAAAATGCCAAAGAACGGTTCAAATAGATAACTGGTAAACATTCCAGTAGAAACAATGACCCATTTTGTTTTACTTTGTGATCTCAAGAGCTCACGTACATCTAACTGTTCATCGAACAGATCCTGCGCACTGCCCCGTCCGATCACTTCAAAATCAACGCCGAACTGCCACGGAAAATATCTTTTTACTCCTGCATCCATCACTGCTTGAGCCAGCTTCATCTGAAAACCTCCAGCACCTGTACCGTAACCTGTACAGGAAACAACAGCGTCGTAATTTTTAAATATATCAACAAGTTTCTCAGATGAAGCAGACAGGTCACCTGCAAGTAGTTCAACGCCTAATTCTCTAATTTCGGTAACATTCTTTTTTTTATCCTCATCATCAGAATGGATTGTCTCTTCTCTAAGAAGAACGGTAACGTCTACATGACTATTGTCTTTAGCTTTTTTTGCTATGTTACGGATGACAGGCATACCTAATTCACCCGCTCCTAAAATTAAAATTGATGTATTTTCCATATTAAAAATATAAGGCATTCAATCACTTGATGCAGTTAAAAATTTTCTCTACACAAAGGTAAGATGTTTAGTATCAGGACGCAATAAGGCATCTGTTGGTGAGTTACTTACTTCGATGTTAGTTTTTTCATTTAGAGTATTCTAGCTTTTGATAGAAACAAACATTTAACAAAATTCAGACAATCGGGATTGGAATATCTACATCTTACATTTTTAAATTTCTAGATATCCGTAGCCACACTTTCTCCTATCATGGTTTATAGATTATATACTTTCGACATACCTGTCTAGTAATATTCTATTCTTATAGGGACTTCGGTATATAGGTTTAGGGCAATGAACATTAAAAAATAATTAAAGGCGCAAAAAGCACCCTTAAAATTTTTTTCAGCTATCTTTTGATAAAACCATTAGTCGGTTTAATAGCAATCTGATACTATCTGCCCGTTGTCCAAATATGTCTGTATTTCCATTTTTAAGGTTTCATTACAGGTCAAAGATATCTGCGCTATGACATCTTTTTGCATACTCAACGAACCACAAATCATAATAGTACCCTTATCACGCAATACCTTTGTCACGAGCTCCGACTGTTGTTTAAGAAGATCAGTGACGTACAGCTTTTCTTTATCACGTGAGAAAGCCAGGTATTGCCCAGAAAGTTTTCCACTCAGCAGGTATTGATCCAGCTCATGTTTCAAAAAACTGTCAAACAGTTCTTTTTGCCTTGAACCATAAAAAAGGTAAACGGTCATTTGCTTGTTTGCGTTGATCATACCCCTGAAAGGTGCGATACCAGTTCCATTGGCTATCATTATTACAGGACGTTTATTATCAGGAAAATGAAACTTAGGGTTACCCATTACCCTTGCCTGAAACGATGTGCCCACAGGACTATTTTTCAGAAAAGGACTTCCGAGGCCACTGGGGAATTCACGTACGACCAATTCAATTCTATCACCTATTCTAGAAACGGAATAGAAACGTTCCCTATGATCACCGGCAGGCTTAATGGCTAAAAGATCACCGGAGGTAAATCTGACATTAGAATCAGTTTTGATACATACTCTGAATAGCTGACCGTCCTCCGAAAAAAATCTTTCGTCAATTACAAAAGTATTTATTTCCTTTGACCTACCAGAAAAAAGAGCAGGTGATGCTATTAGGGGCATCGTGTAATAGTTTATCAGCGCTTTAATCCAATCGCAGAACTGATCGACAGATTTGTCATTTATCTTGTGTAGGGGTATAGGCATGTCAGCCCAGCCTTGTCGCTCCAAAGCTCTGAACACCGTTTCAGAATAACCACAAAAATCAGCGTAATCTTTTGACCCAAAACCTAATACAGAAACATTTACCTTGTGTGTTTGCCCTGTTTTCTGCAGTAGGTTTAAAAAGCGGGAAGCACTTGAAGGGGCATCCCCTTCCCCATAAGTAGAAGTAAGCAACATCAAATATTTAACCTGCGGATATTCGGTATAGTTATTCATATCTGTTATAGCACTTCAAACCACTATTTATCAACTGGCTAAACAATTGCTGCGCAAAAATTTGCGTGCCGCCGGTTTCCGAACCTACTAATAAAATATATTCGGCATCTACTGCCGAATATTTATTCTCCGTGATGTGCGGTACTATTGATGTTTCTTTTTTAATCAAAATAACACCAAATAAAATATAGACTATAAATCCCAATGCCGCTATCAGTAATATAATGGGCCAAGTAGGATCAACAGGGCCCCCTATCTGCAGCAAGATAATATGGATAGCAAACAGTATCTTTGCGGAGATCGCTGTAAGGTTACCAGTATGTATTACATATATTAATGCTTCAATCATCTTTTTGTATAAGGTTAATATCTGCTGCTTTTTTATTAAAAAATTAAAAACAGCAGTGGAATAATAATGCCTAAGGCGAATTCTATACCACAAATACCGAATAAACCTCGATCCCCCTTGTTCATAATTAATCCGGTAATGATGACAATGATGATGCTAATCGCAAAGGAATCGGAAAAATATCTCCAATATTTACCTGGATTATAGTGCAAAAAGGATAACTGGAAAAGAAACGGACGTCTTTTGATCCCTTGATATTCCACTTTTCCACTTAAGGTGTTAACGGTAAACGAGGAACCAGTAGAAAGGAATACTTTTAGCGTCTGGGAATTGGGATAAAAATGCTTTTTGTAATGATGATGTTCGGACACAGGTTCAAGTAGTTTTAAAATTTCTTCTTTCGTAAAATTTGCACCGTGCGGAAATTGTCCTTCAGCTCTGTACTGTTGGACGGAAACGTCATACTGCGGGTTAAAAAGGTTCTGGTGGTTCATCGCCACTCCAGAGAGGATGTAAATGAAAAGTACTCCAGAGAAAAAAAAGGATAAGTGACCATGAAGATCACGGCTGTATTTACGTAAACTATTTCCCCAGGTTGAATTATTTATTATTTCTTTAGCCATATATTTGTAATTTCAGAGATAAACATATTGTGGTGCGAGTTGGGTGAATTTTTGTACATATCAGCAATTTGATAAGACGGAGACGCCTTATTATAGTCTAAATCCTGGATCATTATATTTTTACATTCGATAATCATCCTCGCTTCTTTGTATGCCATGAGGCCTGACGGTGTTTTTATGGGTATAAGACCTGCTTCTTTCACTTTGTCATTAGATTTTCCGGATTTATTACCTAAAATTCGTAATGATCCCCGGTATTTTTCAGAGAAGACACTCAGTGTGTAACCACTCTCCTGCAGTAAAAATTGATAAGTATATCTGCTGCTGTTTATAAAAGTAAAAGCTACTGGTTTTTCCCATATAAAACCTAATCCTCCCCAGCTGATCACCATGCTATTAAATACGTTTTCTTTGCCTGCCGTGACTACCATCCATTGTTCACTGAAAAGCTCGATAACATTGTCAGGCAAATCTTTAGGATCTATATGATCGTACTGTGATTGCCATCCAGAATTTCGCTTGATGCTGTTCGTTGGCTTGATAGGCGGCTTTATACCATTTCCACAGCTTGATAATACCAAAATTAATGGTAAAAGACGCCATAGCATTTTTATCTTCATTTTTATCATATTTTTAAGGGCTAAGCCCGTCTATTGGTAGATTTCAATGCTACTTCTATTGATAAGCACTAGATGCTAATTAGAGGTCTACGCTATTTTTCAGCAATCTATGGCAATATTTAAGTGGTACTTGTGAATAACAGCCGCAGCATTATTCAGAGATCGAATTTCTTTATAAGGAAAGTAATTTAATAAGTCAAAACTAATTGTTTTGACTTATCGTATGTATAGAAATGAATAGCAGAATGCCTATTTGCAGAAAATGTACTGACAAAAAGCGTGCTGCTTGAGTGAAGGATCTAAGTATTGTCAAATTTCTAAAACATCACCAACATTTAATAGTATCAGCTCTTTTCCTCTATCCGCAAATTTTTTAATAGATTCTTCATGATTGATTTTAATGTACGGATTACTATCATAATGGTATCCCAAAATTTTATTGCATTCTACAAAATCCGAAGCAGTCATAGCGTCTTCTACGTCCATTGTAAAATTGCTCCCAATCGGAAAAATGGATAGATCCAGTTTGGTACGCAGAGGAATCAATTTCATATCGTAAGTTAATGCAGTATCACCTGCAATGTAGATATTCGCGGAATCTGTTTCTATCACGAAACCTCCGGGGTTACCTCCATAGCTTCCATCTACAAAACTGCTCGAATGGGCGGCATTAACATATTTTACTTTTCCGAAATCGAAATTCCAGCTTCCGCCATGATTCATAAAGTGCGATTTAAACCTTTTTTATCGTAATAGGTAGTAATCTCAGCATTTGAAACAATCACTGCATCCGTATTTTTAGCAATAGCTTCCACGTCTAAAACATGGTCGGGATGAGCATGGGTTAAAAGAATATAATCTGCTTTAAGAATATTGATGTCAATTGCATCTGCAAGAGGGTTTCCAGTGATGAATGGATCCACTATAATATGCTTTCCTCCTACTTCAATTCCTAACGAAGCGTGACCGTAAAATGTAATTTTCATCTTTATGAATTTAATATCGTAATTATTATATCAGCCATAATGAACTTACAATAAGTTTTGAAAGTTTATTTTCCTGAAGTTTTCGATATCAAAATTACAGCCTCTAAAAATTAAAAACAATAACGTATTTGTGAGTTCGTTAGTCACTTAAAGGTTAGTTTTTTAATATTAAGGTTATTAAATTAGGGCTATTTATTAATAAACATAATTTGGTTTTTTTAATGATAATCCTTTTAATTTAATTTTAATCCTCACTTCCATAGGTACAGATCTACAATAATTTCAAGAAGATAGCCTTGATAATAATAGCTTACCTATCTCAAAGTCAAAAACAACCTTCAAAACTTAGCAGTTTGACAGCAGCTTTATCCAACTTATTAATACATTCACAACTATTTATTAATTTTATCAAAGGTGATTCGCCGTGATGCAATCTACTCTTTTTCAATTGTTGATTGACTGGGAATATGCGTTTGATCGTCAATTTATTTATGTATATTAAATATCCTTTTGTGTAAGCAAATTTTAAAGAATGGTACTTAAGGTTTAACTTTGCGGCAGAGATGAACTTCATGGGTTTCATCTTGAGATAACAAAAATAATATATGGAGAGAGATATGACTGATGATCAAATTTTAACCGCATGGGATGACATCTGTAAAGTTTTAAATAAGGATAACGATCAGCTTAAAACTGACATCCTAAATCATGTGGGCAATAAATGGTCGTTATTTGTTATACAAGCTTTAGGTGTTAAAGGAAAGATGAGATTTTCTTTTCTTCAGAAGCATATTAAGGGAATAAGTCAGAAAATGTTAACAAAATGTCTAAGGGAGCTTGAGCGGGATGGACTAATTTCCAGGACTATTTATCCTGAAGTGCCTCCGAGAGTAGAGTATCAATTAACTCCTTTAGGTCGCGGTTTATTAGTTGAGGTTACACCGCTATGGTTTTGGATTGCAAAATCTATTGATGAGTTTAAAGAAGCAAGGACAAATTTCGAAAAAACGTAGTGACTATGAAAGGACTTATAAGGATGAATAATAATTGCACAAAAGTCTTTACAAGCTATTAAATTATATTAAGTCTTCTAGCGTTATCAAGCTCCTGCCTATGTTGCGCAATCCATAGCCAAATTTACAATTAATGCTAAATATAAATGTTTTAAAACATAATATTTCAGTCATTAACAATAAAAGTTGGTTGCAGACAACAGTAAATCTCTATTATGTAATACGTTATAAAAAAATAATCTACTGGAGATCATAAAACTAACATACATGTTAGTAAGTTACATCGAAGTACGATATTGTTTACAGCATGTATATAATTTAAATTTGTTTGCTTATTATAAATTAACTGAAGGATTATCAGTTAATTTATACCTCAGCTACGTAGAATAAAAAACAAAAAAACTGTATATGCTAGAAAACTTCGAATTTTATCTGTTTTTGGTATTTGTCATTTCCGTGCTGATAATGTTGGCTAAGAAAATTAAAGTAGCGTATCCGGTTTTACTGGTAGTAGCTGGACTGTTAATTAGCTTTATCCCTGGTACCCCAAAAATTAAAATTGATCCTGATTTAATATTTATTATTTTCTTGCCTCCTCTACTTTATGAAGCTGCATGGTCATCATCATGGAAAGAACTTTGGAGGTGGCGTCGTATCATTTTCAGTTTTGCTTTTGTAGTCGTATTTTTTACGGCTTTATCGGTCGCTATCTTTGCAAATTATTTTATTCCGGGATTTTCCTTGGCCCTCGGTTTTTTACTGGGCGGTATCGTTTCTCCACCAGACGCAGTAAGTGCAGGAGCAATCTTAAAATTTGTAAAAGTACCTCGGAGATTATCTTCTATTCTAGAGGGTGAGAGTTTGTTGAATGATGCATCTTCCTTGATCATACTTAAGTTTGCAATGATCGCGGCGGCAACGGGCCAGTTCGTATGGCTTCAGGCTGCCGGAAATTTTGCCTGGATGTGTTTTGGTGGCATAGGTATAGGAATTTTCATCGCGTTTATCTTTATGAAAATGCATAAAATTTTTCCTACAGATTCCAATATAGATATCCTAATGACTTTTATAGCTCCATTTGCCATGTATCTGGCTGCCGAGCAGTTGCATGCCTCAGGAGTTTTGGCAGTAGTATCCGGGGGATTATTTCTTTCTTACCGCAGTCATGACTTTTTAAGTAGTGCTTCCAGAATACGTACATTGACAGTTGGAGAGAGTTTTTGTTTTCTATTAAATGGTACCGTCTTTATACTTATAGGATTAGATCTGCCTGAGATAGTGTTGGGCCTCGGTGAAACAAACATTTATACGGCCATCGGATATGGTATCGCGGTCACAACTGTTCTTATAATTGTGCGGATTGTAGCGGAATATGCAGCGGTTATTACAACAATAGTTATGAAAAATTTTATTAATGTTGGAGATCCTGAACCCCCAGGCTGGAAGACACCCCTTATCATTGGATGGACTGGGATGCGAGGAGTAGTTTCGCTGGCTGCTGCACTTTCAATACCAGTAACGCTGACGGACGGAAGTCCATTTCCCCAAAGAAACATGATTCTCTTCATTACATTTATCGTAATTCTCTCCACTTTGCTTATACAGGGACTCACACTCCCCTTACTTCTTAAGAAATTTCCGCTAGTGGATAGGGACTTTACAAGAAGTGAAAAGGAAATTGATCAGGAGATTCTAAACAATTTGGCAAAAGTCGCGATTGATAAAATTCACCATGATTATGCGGATAAAATTGAAAGTCTGCCAGCTCTGAAAGATCAATTGAAGAAATACGAAAATCAGGTAAGTAGTTCCGAAATTATCGTTAATTTCAGAGAGTATAGAAATATTTACATTGATATAATTAACGAGCAACGAAAGTGGCTCATCAAAAAAAACCGAAACGAACTCCTCTTAGATGAAGAGATCATCAGAAAACATCTTAGGCTGCTGGATCTTCAGGAGGAAAGACTGAGCATAAAGTTGTAAGAATACTATACATTATTGGTAGATGGAATACAGCAGTAAGATTGACGACACCCGATAATATTGGCAAACTTACCGCTGAGATTTTCTTTAAGCCATTGATTGAAAACGAAATTGTTTATATTGCAGGTGATACCATCACTTATGGTTGAATTTACGATTTAAACATATAAATTCCGCCTTCATAAAAACAGGCCAGAAAAGTTTCATATAAACATAAGTAAGCTTTTTTAAACCATTAAAATTTATATTTTACACCAGTCAGATCTTCTGCAACCTTCCAGAGCCTGCTAGCTGTATTTAAATCCTTTGCCTGTTTGGGAATAGATGCAGCTCCAGGTGAACCTTTAACATGCATAAAGCCTGAGGGCCCCCAATATGTACCATTTTTAACCATAGGGTCTGTAGCCGCAAGCAGAGATGCTAAAGCGGCCTTGTCAGCCGGTTGCGAAATTAGGGGCGTAATGATTTTCCCAATCAGAAAACCGCTTGTCCGTTGTAAATTAGTGGGTGAAACTCCTGGATGGACTGCAACAGAGATCGTCTTTGAGCCAGATGCTTCCAACTTCCGCGCAAGTTCTAATGCGAATAACTAGGTTTGCTAGTTTTGCCTGTCCATAAGCTTCATAAGGCTTATACTTTTTGCGTTCAGTCAGGATATCGGCAAAATCGATCTGTGCAAAATTAGCTGCTGAACTTGAAAGCGACACAATACGCGAACCTGGCGTTGATTTTAAGAGTGGTAACAATAAACCTGTTAATGCATAGTGTCCCAAATAATTGCTACCTAACTGTATTTCAAACCCTTGCTTTGTTGTGGAATACGGAGTAGCCATCACGCCTGCATTATTGATGAGCACATCAAGCTTTTGATGTGATTTTAGCACAACATCCGCGCATTGTCTCACTGAGTCTAGGTCTGCTAGATCTAAGGTAACCAAAGTAATTTTGGCATCCGGAACGATGTCAATGATCTTCTTTTCTGCTTCCTCTGCCTTTTGTTGATTACGGCAGGCCATAATTAAATGAGCTCCCTTTTTTGCCAATACAACACTTGTTTCAAAACCAATCCCAGAATTAGCCCCGGTAATGAGTACCCTCTTGTTAGATAGATCCGGGATGTTATCTGCTGTCCAATTTTTCATGATATTATGTATTATATATTGTTTCTATTGTGATTGAATGAGATCTAATTAAAACTTGCCCGAAATGCAAGCGGAGTAAAATTCGTTTTGTTCTTAAACAACTTATTAAAAGATTGTGGCCGCTCAAAGCCTAACTCATATGCAATCTCTGCAACAGAAGGGTTGGTGGTCGAAAGCTTTTCTTTAGCCTTTGTAACAATTATATCCTGTATGTGCTGCTGGACGCTCTGCCCGGTGAGTGTGCGAAGCATATCGCTCATATATCTTGGAGATATGTTGACTTCTGATGCAATATCTTCCAACGATGGTAAGCCTCTCTCCATAGCCTTGCCTGAATCAAAGTAGCGATTTACTATTTCTTCAAACCTTACCAGCAATGTGCTGCTGGCTTTCTTTCGAGTGATAAACTGTCGTTGATAATAACGGTCACAGTATTGAAGCATCAACTCAATCTGTGTCAGGATAATGTTTTGCGTATGGATGTCGATAGATTGATACTCATTGGTGATCTTTGTAAAAATCTCCGTAACGCTCTGTTCTTCTTTTTCTGAGAGATGCAAGGCCTCATTGAACTCGTAGGAAAAGTAACCATAATTTTTGATGGTGCTGCCGAGAGAATGCCCATATAGGAAATCCGGATGAAACAAAAGCATCTTTCCACTTCCGAAATCCTGAACTGGCTTAAGAGGATCAAGTTCAACGGCCTGCACCTGCTTCGGGGATGAAAAGGTCATTACTCCCTTATCAAAATCATAATATTGCTGACCGTATTTTACTTTTAGCTTCACATCATGTTTTATAGAAACGGAATAGAAATTGACAGCGAACTTCGCCCAAACTCCACTTTCCAATGGATTAACTCCCGTAATATCGATCACGCTCACCAGTGGATGTAATGGTGCAGGAAGCGCAAGTAAATTGTGAAATTCTGAAATGGAGTTTATAAGTTGCATTAGTATTATTTTTAATAATTTTTACCGCTCTAATTCGACTTTTATACAATGGTTTCTGTTGTCATATTAACATACTTCTTGAAATCTTATTATCTCATATGGCAAAGATGCACTAAAAAACGAATTGAGTTGTTTCCAAACCGATGAAGATTGTTTCCAAACTGACAAAAACATATCTTTTTTTGTATTAATAAAAAATAATAGTCTAAAGTAAAGCCATAATCAATCATCCTTCCACTCCTTCAGCAAATTTTGTCTATATCAATAATAGCCTATCAAATAACTAGATCTCATAAGATTTTCAAATTTATTCCGTACAAATTGCTCGCACTACAGTGTTACATAGCATTCTCCGTTCCAAAAATCTACATGGTTTGATAATGATAGCTAAAAATGAGGATGGTCAGGAAATAGGAGGAATTTTAGGTGGAATAGATTGTTAACTCGGGCTTGAAATAAACATTCTCTGGGTCCATCATGACTACAGAAACAAGGGCTTGGGTTACAAACTTCTTAAACACATTGAAAATATTGCAGAAAAAACTTTACAGATCATAACTATCATTGTCCAGAACCATTAATGATTATTATTAATGCCTGCTGCGGGTTAATCTATGGTGTTGCTATTTTCTATGGTTTGTCGCTGATCCACTGTTGCTTCTTTTCACCAATCATCAAAAATTTCGCCAACGAAAAGTAGATAAATTTTTGATTTAATAATGTCGCCTAAAAGTGGTAATAACTTATCAAAAGTAAAAAAGAGAGATCACCTATAATCGGGGCCGTCTTTGCATTTTTAAATCGCCATACTCACGATTTTCTTTGCCAAGACCAATGTAGGGTCAATTAATGGTATTTTTCCGCAATCTTTTATAATGTCACTTTCGTTTGGAAAAATTAGCGGGAGTTCAGTACATCCAAGTATAATAACTTCAGCACCTTTATCAATTAGGAAATCTGCTGCTTTTACAATGTTATCCCTGCAATTACCATCGGTATATCCTGCTTTCACACCATCGTTTCCATAGATACTCTCCATTACATAGCCCTGATGCTGCACATCCGGCACAATCACATCAAAACCGAACTCCTTTAGAACATCGTAATAAACTTTACTCTGTATGGTTCCGCTTGTAGCCAACAGTCCTACTTTGATTTGTAGCCCAAAATGTTCCCTTATATGTTCTGCCGTTGTGGTAAGCATATTGATGATGGGAATATTAAGATGCTCCTGAATGCTATTTACAAAGACATGTGCGGTATTGCATGGAATAGCGATTGCATCTGCGCCCTCGGCCTCCAGTCTTTTGCAGGTAGAGAACATAGCTATTGTTGGGTCTGTTTCATGATACACGAGGTTCGCCGTTCTGTCTGGAATTTGCGGGTTTTGCTCCACGACCATCTTTATGTGTTCCTGGTCTTTTTTGGCAGGCGTGTTCTGTATTATCTTGCTCATAAAGTCTACAGTTGCAGAGGGTCCAACCCCGCCCAAGATACCCAACTTGAACGCCTTGTGAGGATTGGCATTTTCATTCACTAAAGCATAATCTGCATAAATTTGGTTTACATCGACAATCGGAATCCCCCTTTTCCATAGCTGTTCTACAATAAGGGAAATTTCGGTGATACCCGGCAAAATAATCTCGCAGCCCTGTTCATTCAATTCCATACAGGCTTCATACAGATATTCCAGCGCAAGGCCATCAAAATGCCCACTATGCTCATAATATTTTTAGCTTAAAATTTCGCTTTTCATTGCTTATATTTAAGTTTCATATTGTAAACACAAGGATTATGAGATTTATTATTTTAATTTTATCAGCCATAGTATTAATTTCCTGCTCTACGCGAAAGGAATATTATAAGTTTCAAGATAGCAGTGTTTTTGTTAAGGCTGATGAACTAGGATCGAATAAAGCTGCGTTTATTTCCAAGTATGGACAACCCATCAATAAAGATTTGAAAAAGGAAGGTAATGATATTATTGAAAGTCTCTATTATTTAGAAGATATTAAAGGAGTAATGGTTACTACTAAAATGAAATTTGTGAATGATAAATTGGTAGAGCAATCCAATTATAAAATTGATACTGTAGATAAAAAGTTAGAAGAGTTGAGAACACAATTAGAAACAAACGGACGAAGAATTAATATGCTTCGACGAATAAAATAAAAGTTGCTTTCTAGGTCTTCAACAATTTTATGAAAATTTAAATTTTGCAGATTATAAAACAGAATAATTTCATTTTAGTCTTTCCAAAAGGGAGCAGGCAATACAATTGGATGACATCAAATGAGGACTTTTTTATAATTCCCGAAATGCTTGAAAGTATCAAGAAAGCAGTAAACGTTGATAAAAATATAGTTTTCATTTCGTGACATTTTAACGGAGCAACAGGGTCGTTTTCATATCTGATGAAACAACAAACACAATTTGAAAGTTTTTACGGATTTAACACTTATCCAAAAATTTTCACGGCTGGTACTTTCGTTGAAAATATTAAAAACCGTACATCTATAAATTTTTCAACACATGAGGATTATTATTATCAACCAAACGCAAATGATGATTTGGCAAAATTGATAAACGTAATAAATGCCGATTACAACGATTATCGCTACAATGAATTGCCAAATCATTGGTTTCCACGATTTGACGAATCTGAGCCAGCTTATCAGATTTTTTTTGACGACCTAATAACCCGGAAGAGAAATCCCATAATAGTCCTCTACGACAGCTTACTTTTCATAATATCGACTATGTTGATAATTTTTGATCATCATTTCTTATTTGCTTCTCTTTCGATTGATATGCATTAGATTTATTTTTACCAAATTGCCAGGATAATGAAAGCCCAAAAGAGCGGAAAGGTATGGAAAAATTCCCCGTTTGAATAAAGTTTGGTGACTCCGAATAATTTCCTAAGTTCTTAATATTATTAAAAGGATCAACAATTGTAATTCCAACAACTGCCGCATCTTTCAAAATCTTTTTCTTGAATGAAATATTCAGTAAGTTGAACGCTGCGAACTCACCTTGAAATGTTCTTTGCGGAGAATCATAAAATAGATATGAATCAAAGGTATAACCTCTTCCCAAATTTATATCCATTCCTATAAAGGTTTTATAAATTATAAAGGTTTTATTCAATTCTTTTATGGAATGTAAAAAATCTTTATAGGGAGAGTTTGCATACGTATAAACATCCAGATTAGCCTTTAAATTAAACCTCTTGAGAAATTTTAAAGACCCATAAAAATTGGTTCCAAAATTTTTGTTTCTTCCAATATTTTCAAATGTTTGCAACATTACTATATTACCATTTTCAATAATATTTTGTGCAACTGGCTCAATTATATCGTTGGTGTTCTTATAATAAAGGGAAACATTAATTTGTCCATTATCCTTAAAGAAATTAAAATCTCCACCAATCTCGATATTATGAATAATTTCTGATTTAAGCCTTGGATTACCCTGAATCTGATTTGTTCTATCCGTATTATTTCTGAAAGGATTTAGATAATATAAGCTAGGTCGCTGTATTCTTTTTCCGTATAGAATTTTAAAGGTTGAATTCTTCGAATATGAATAGGAAAAAGCTATATTAGGAAATAGATTATCCGATTTATTTAAAAAATCAGATGAATTACTCGTTTCGTCTCCTTTTAAAATGGTTTTTTCCCATCTTACTCCCCCACTAATATGAAATGACTCTCCAATCGGCATTCGAGCTGTAGCGTATCCCGCCATAACATTTTGATGATATTTAAACGAGTAACTTCGATTACTATCATGCTGAATACTTCCATCTATGCCCGAGGTATTTATGTTAACGACTGAGTTAATATTTCGATCTACTATTTTTGCTCCAAAATCTAGCGAAAGAGAGTTAATTGGATATTTAAAGTCCAATTGTGCTGTATATTCATAATTGCTCCCAAGATTTCTGCCAGATTCTACTTGATTGCCATAATTAGAATCGTACTTTAAGTCGTTCCTACTTTTTAGGTATTGAAATGACAAACTCATTTCTCTACCACTAGATCCGGACTTTCTAATATAATCTGTACTAAAATCAAAATTTCCTATAGGTTGTTTATTATCTACATTTCCGTCAAATTCATTTTCTACATATTGACTATGAATCTTGTTATTTGTTACGATAATTAGATTATTAAAATTTACATTCGCAACTAACATATTAAGTGAATCCAAAGAATAATCCATAGCAATAGCAAACTGAGTTCCATTCCTTCGATTTCTACTATCATTTTTTTGAGAAAAAACTCTTTCCTTCTGGGGTGTTAAATTCTCAGTCGTAAATACACTGGCAATTGGATAACTCCATGAATTACCGAAACTACCTGTAATTCCGAAATGGCCAATGCGTCCTGCTAAATTACTACTCTGGTTACTTTGTCGCGTTCCAATTGTTGCGGCCACTCCGCCGTTCAATCCCTGTACCGTTAATCGGTTTGTAACGATGTTAATTATTCCCCCTCCCCCCTCAACATCGTACTTTAATGAAGGATTGGTCATAATTTCAACTGATTTAATTTGACTAGAAGGTATCATGCGTAGGGCATCAGATATATTTCCACTCATAATTCCTGATGGCTTACCATTAATAAGAATTTTCACATGTTGATTACCCCGAAGTGCAACTTTTCCATCATAACCAAGTGACACCATTGGTAACTTTTTAAAAACATCCTCACCTGTCGTTCCTAGCAAGGAAGGATCATTCGAAACATGATAGATCATTTTATCTAATTTGTTCTCAATGACTGGAACTCTTTTCGTAATAAAAACTGTTTCCAGCACATTCTCACTTTCAAGATATATCGTACTTAAACTCAGTTTGATGGTATCATTTGTTATTTTAATATTTTTCAAATATTTCTCCCTATAACCAACTAAACTAATTTTTACATCGACATACTCAACTGAATCTAATCGAAATTCAAACTTCCCAGTATTATCGGACACCACAGAAATTAGACGATTTCCTTTATGAGAGACACTTACATTTGAAAACTGTAGAGGTTGTTGAGATGTCGAATCCTCAATATGTCCGTATACTAACTTTTCAGTTTTCTTAAGCATCCGCTCCTGCGAAGAGGATCTTATGGGCAACAAAACAGTAGATAAAATAAGAAGTGTAGAAGCAAAAATAAATCTGATAGCCATTTTTATTTTAAAATTAGCTACGACCATGCTTAGGATTAAAATCTTTTACGTTAACATAGCAATATTTTACGCAAATGGTGAATTGAATTATTTTTTTCCTATTAACTTTAAACACGATATCGTGCATATGCTAACCCCTATTAATTTATCAAACAACATCTGCAATTATGATTCAAAAAAAATATGAAATAGTATTATTGGTTTGGATCTTATCATTCCTGTATTTGCTATTTGGCGCTATTGTATTTAATAAAGCCTCTTTGATAGGCATCACTTTAATTATAGAATCTCAGATAATTTTATTGATTATCATATTATTGACTTCGATGTATATATTCCCAAAAAATTGGGAAAGAAAGCGATGGGGGCTAATAGCTGTTCAGATAATAAGCTTAAATCTAATATGTGTACTAATTAGATATGTGATGGAAGAGAAAATTTTTGTGAGATTTTTAAACTTTCCTAAAAGCCAGAATTTAAATCCTCTATTTTTTGTTTATGATAATTTTTATTACTCGCTACCAAGCTTTTTCATTGGCTTTATCACATTCCATATTTTTAGAACCTTCACAATAGAGAAACGTAATAGTGAATTAAGGGCATTAGTGCATGAAGCAGAATTACACCTTTTAAAATCACAGATCAACCCACATTTTCTTTATAATGTGCTTAATTATATGTATGCTATCTCGCTACCGCTCTCGGCAAGGCTATCTAATACCATTTCAAAATTGGCGGGTACAATGCGATATACTATAACTAAATCTGAGGTTCAGACCTCGCCTTTAAATGAGGAAATAGAATTTGTTCAAGACTATATTGACTTACAATCGACTCAGTTTGATCATGGAATATATTATAAGTTTATTAAGGCAATCGATGATGACCAGATCCTGGTTCCGACCATGATTTTAGTTACTTTTATCGAAAACGCTTTTAAACATGGAATTGTTGATGACCCCAAATTTCCCCTTAAGATCAAAATAACAGCAATAAAAAATACGATGGAATTTGAGATTCTAAACTATATTAATCAAAATTTAAAAGACGTCACTAACGGAATTGGATTGGCTAATGTCAAACGTAGATTAGCACTTCTATTACCTGACAAGCATTTTCTGCACATTTCAGCAGAGAATGATCTTTATTCTGTCCGTCTTAAATTGATTTTATAACATGAAAAATAGAATTCAGTGCGTAATAATAGATGATCAAATGTTTGCCATAGACATTTTAAGAAATCACTTACTCCAATTTCCAGAGTTTTCATTGGCATATTATGGCAGCGACGTGTATGAAGCTTTAAGAATTATTGAAGGTTCAAAAATAGACCTGATTTTTCTTGATATCCAAATGCCTGAAATGAACGGTTTACAATTTTTAAAATTATGTAAAAATAAATGCAAATTCATCTTCACCACAGCTTATTCTCAATATGCTATCGATGGATATGAAAACGACATTATTGATTTCTTACTAAAACCCATAACTTTTGAACGCTTCGAAAAATCAATAGCTAAATTCTACCATCTTTTACAGATTGGTTCAAACCAGGAAACCGAATCTCTAAAAGAGTACATATTGATTAAAGGAGACTCTAAACAGAAATATTTCAAGGTAAAATTACAAGATATATTGTATATAAAGGGCTTAAACAATTATATATGTGTCTATACAACCACACAGTCCATTATTACATACTTGAATCTAAAGGATTTTATAACCACTTTACCGTCTCATAAATTTTGTCGAATACATAGATCGTATATTGTGTCAATTGATCGGATTATATCTGTTGAGAAAGATACCGTTAAGATCTCCAATGAGGTAATACCGATCGGTTCTTCCTATAAAAAAGAATTTTTTCAACTGTGGAAATTAAAGGTCTTATGAATAATTATCTCCTGCAAATCCTCCGATTCAAGCTTTTTTCCCAAAAACCTATGTTATCTCAGCTGTTTCTTTATTAATAGGTTCTACCGATTTTTAATTTTCTAGGATGATATCTGCTCGGACATTTTGCTGAATCAGTTCGCTGTCCAATAGATGTATCCGCCCTATGAACTACATTTGTGTTGATTTCTTAAAGTTCTACGGATAGAGATCACTGCTATTTTTATGATTGGTGGATGCTATGTTGAGCAAAGTTTGCTTTAGCCATTGATATGGGTTTACTTCAGGTTTTTTGCAGATCGCAAAGAACGATTAGATCATTGCTGAACGCTGTGCTGCCCCATGGTTGCCGCTGTAACTCCAATACAAGCAATCTCAATTCAGAGCGCATCAATATTCGTTAAGTTACAATACCTTGTGGATTGTCGATAAAAACGAAGAAAGTGAAAGTATTATAACCGTAGCCGGTTATGAGTCATTGGGGTGGAATGGTGGCGGCTGCTATTGCTCAAACAGCAATGAGTTCCGAAGATAAAGACAAAGAAATCCCTTAGTAATCAGGATTGATTTTCTGAATGTTTAAATCCTGTCCGCTTGGACAGGATTTTTATTTAATGTTACGTTCTTTTTTCCACTTACGAATTCTCCCTCTTGCGTTGGTATAAGGCGAAGACGTGTTAAACTGAATCATTCTTCCTAAAGTCCATTTCTCATACCAGGAAACCTCATATAATTCAGCATTAGATTTTTGCTTAATTAGATTAAGAATGTCAGAAACCGTTTCATATAATTTACTACACAATGTATTAAAGTCAATGTCTTCATAATCTTTGTAAAACTTCTGAGCCAACTTACCAAGTTCATTCCATTTATAACCTGTTTCAGGAAAATCTACGAGCTCATTATTATCTTTTTTTCGATTCCATTTAAGCACTAATTCTCCCCACCCTATCAAATAAGAAATAAGATTATTGATACTCATTGTAGTATCCTTTGCATGTCCTTCTAAATCTGTGGTGGTAGTTAATTCAACAGGAATGGTCGATAATTCCTTTTTCAGTTTGTTGTAATTCGTTTCAATTGCCTTTTGTAATTCTTCTTTATTGACAGGTACAGCCATAATCTGCGAAAATAGATTTTTACCAAATTTACAAAAGCTATAAAAGAGTTTACTTAAAATAAGACATGATTTGCTTCAACCTTTTTTCAATCTGGTGCGGTTATGTGTTCTTTATATGGCTTACATTGTGCTTATAAAGGGTAAATCAAAAGGCTATCTTTTTAAGTGTCTTGCAATGTAAATGCGTTTCAATTCTGAAATTAAAAACAATTTTTCATACATTGCACGCTCTTTTTGCTCTAAATCTTTTACTTTTTGAACATCATTGGTGAAGACTATGTCATTGGCTATTTTGCATAATGTTATTATAGGACATTTTTGCGTCGGCATAGTCGCCAATAAGCGTGGGAAAATGTACTATAATGCCACATTATATAACTTAGCTTTCGCCGATTTGCATACTATGGCGCACCAAAATCTGCGCGAGGATGTCAGCATGATGCATCGCGCGGCATATCCGCAGGAGCATGAAATCGGACTTCCAAGGCAAAAGATGCAGAAATAATTTGCTTAATTTTGTATATTGGAATTTATATTAAATCGCAAACTTATATGGAATTAAAAAGGTTTTTGGATGCCCAGAACCAAGTTTACCTGAAGGCACTTTCTGAAATCAAAAATGGCAGGAAGACTTCCCATTGGATGTGGTATGTGTTCCCGCAGCTCAGGGGTTTGGGAAGTAGTGCAATATCCAACGAATATGGCATCTCCGGTGTATCTGAAGCAATCTCATATTTGGCCCACCCCGTTCTTGGGAAGCACCTGATTGAAATTTCAGAAGCCCTCCTACAGCTCGATGGCTTTACGGCAGAGGAAATCTTCGGATATCCCGATTACCTCAAGTTGCGCTCCTGCATGACATTATTTGCCATGGTTAGCGATACAGAAAATATATTTAATGAAGTCCTCAAAAAATATTTTGACGGTGTTGCTGACAAGCGGACAGTATCGGCGATCAGGGCAAAAAATATAAGCTAATTTAATCTCCATACAAAAACCTGCTATTTTTATATATTAACTTTTTCTTTGAATAAGCAATATTCCAGGACAACGAGTAACCATTTTAACTTGATTATATGGACCTTACCAGAATAATAAGACGGACCGATTATGTTTTCACGGCTGAATATCCTGAAATAAGGATACGAGACAAGACTGGGATTTGATTAAATTAAAAAAAGACCGATTGTTTTATTTTTTTGTTTACCTTTGTCATAAATGATAATTTATGCTGCATGAAAACTACAAAATCTGAAAATACCAAGCGCCTGATTATCGAGAAAACCGCATCCGTATTTAATACAAAAGGCTATGCGGGCACATCGATAAACGATTTAATGAACGCCACAGGGCTTTCAAAAGGCTGCATCTACGGTAATTTCGAGAACAAGGACGAGATCGCATTGAGCGTGTTTGACCATAACTTCGCCAGGATCACTCAGCATATGAAAGAACGCATACTCGCTACGGAGCATTCAATAGAACGGTTGCTGGTTTATCCGCATACCTATAAAAATTATTTCAGGTATCCTTACCTTCAGGCAGGCTGCCCCATTTTAAATACCGCTACAGAAGCAGATGACACGCATCCTAAACTGAAAGAAAGCGCACAGAAAGCACTGGGGTTCTGGAAAACGTCTATTGAAAACCAGATAAAGCGGGGCATAGAAAGGAATGAAATCAAGGCAGATACCGATCCAACTGAAATGGCCGTGATCATGATTTCAATGATCGAGGGGGCGTTCATGCAGGCGAAAGTCAACAGCCATATGGCAGAGCTTACTATAGCCATGTCCTTTTTAGAAAAACTGATTAAAGGCATTGAAGCATAATTTTTTTTACCTTAAAAAAGACCAATCGGTTTATTTTATAGATATAATTTTAGATCAATACAATGGAAGAATTTGATATTACCGTTATCGGGTCAGGTCCCGGCGGATATGTAGCTGCGATCAGGAGCGCTCAATTAGGTTATAAAACAGCTTTGGTTGAAAAATACAGTACATTGGGAGGTACCTGTACAAACGTTGGCTGCATTCCTACCAAAGCATTGCTGGACAGCACGCATCATTATGCAGAAGCCGCAAAGAGCTTTAATGCGCATGGAATTGAGTTTTTTGGCCTAGGGCTCAATTTTGAACAGATGTACAACCGAAAAAAAGAGGTAGTGGCTAAAAATATACAGGGGCTTGATTTCCTAATGCGAAAAAACAGGATCAAAGTTCTACAGGGATCGGGATCTTTTCTCAACAATGATTCCCTGAAGATATTACATGCTGATCAGACGGAAACCGTAATAAGGTCACAGAAATTCATTATTGCTACCGGATCAAAACCCGCCACGATTCCCGGGGTCGCCATTGATAAAAACAGGATCATTACCTCTACCGAAGCCCTGGCTCTGAAGGAACAGCCTGAGCGCATTGTGATCATCGGCGGAGGTGTGATTGGTGTAGAAATGGCGTCCATATTCAATAGGATCGGCACAAAAACAACCATTGTAGAATATGCTGACACGCTGATTGCCAATATGGACCGTGAACTGGGAGTAACCTTAGCAAAAATATTAACAAGAGAAGGCGTAGAAATACAATGCGGAAAAGCCGTCTACAAAGCCGAAAACCTCGGCAAGGCGGCTAAGGTTTATTTCAGAAATAAACAAGGTGAAGAGCAGGAACTTACTGCCGACTATATCCTCGTTGCTGTCGGAAGAAAGCCTTATGTGAATGGTCTGGGGCTGGAAAACACCAATGTAGAATTGAATGCCGACGGTACAATTAAAGTCAATGAACTGCTTCAGACAACAGCTTTAAATATTTTTGCCATCGGAGATGTGATCGGCGGCGCCATGCTGGCCCATAAAGCAGAGGAAGAAGCGGTATTTGTGGTGGAAAGAATCAATGGTCAGAAACCTCATATCAATTATGGCCGTATTCCTTCGGTAGTATACACTTGGCCGGAAGTTGCTTCTGTAGGAGCTACGGAAGAAGAATTAAAAAAACAGGGACTGGAGTATTCTATTGGTAAATTTCCATTTGCCGTAAATGCCAGAGCAAGGGCGGGTATGGAGCCTGACGGTTTTGTAAAGGTGCTTTCCGATCCGAAATATGGAGAACTTTTAGGAGTACACATTATCGGCGCCCGGGCGGCGGACCTGATCGCACAGGCAGTTGTCGGCCTGGAATACGAAGTAACAGCCAGTAACATGGCTTCCCTCTGCTATGCCCACCCGACGTATTCAGAAGTGATGAAAGAAGCCTATACCATCGCCGCCGGGAAACCATCTTTGAATATTTAAGTATACCATCAATTTTAGTAGTATGTCACAACAAATCAGGCTCGCAACTTTTGACGATTATCCCAGAATGCTTTTTATCCGTGACGGAAAGCGTGGAAAGGGCTACGGGAATAAACCCCATCATCCACATGCTTCTCCGTGATAACAAAACATAACCTATTTTAGTATCTTTAAGAATTTAACGCATCAGAATAAATCATGAATATCGAGGATAATTACGTAGACATCAACCGGAGATCATGGAATGACCGCACAGAAACCCATATCAAATCCGATTTTTATGATGTGGACGGTTTCTTAAAGGGCAAAAATTCGCTAAAGAATATCGAACTGAATATACTGGGAGATCTTTCAAATACCTCTGTCCTGCATTTACAATGTCATTTCGGGCAGGACAGCATATCATTAAGCCGTCTTGGAGCTGAGGTAGTGGGTGTTGATCTATCGGATGTGGCGATTGCGAAGGCCCGCGAACTGGCAAAGCAGGCCCACTCCACTGCATCGTTTATCTGCAGCGACGTCTACGACCTTCCCAATCATCTGGATCGTCAGTTTGACATTGTTTTTACGAGCTATGGGACCATCGGCTGGCTTCCCGACCTGGATCGGTGGGCGAAGGTGATTTCAAAGTTCCTGAAACCCGGCGGTAGATTTATTTTTGTGGAGTTTCATCCTGTGGTGTGGATGTATGATTCCCGGTTTGAAAAAATCGAATACAAGTATTTTAATTCCGGTGCCATTATAGAAACGGAAAAAGGAACCTACGCAGATAAAGCGGCGCAAATTGAAGTAAAAACAATTGGATGGAACCACAGCTTAGGCGAGGTAATCAGCAGCCTGATACAAAACGGCCTCGGCATAACCTATTTTGAAGAGTTTGACTATTCACCATATAATAACTTTGATCTTTCGGTAGAGTCTGAGCCCGGCAAGTTCAGAATTGCTCATCTGGAAGATAAAATCCCGATGGTTTACGCGTTGTCAGCAACAAAAACCGATATATGACAACACTGATTTTTAGTCTTTATTAATTACCTAATCATGATCCGGCACATTATGATACAACTATAAAATTTGAAATATCCTGCACCAATGATGGAAACAGTGCTTCCGGTATCGCGTGCCCCATCCCTTTTTTGATGATAAGCTGACAGCCGGGTATCTTGTTTTTTAAATCAATCGCATGTTCAATACTGAACAATGGATCTTCGTCCCCGTGTATAACCAGTGCAGGTACCTGAATACCTGTGAGAAGACCTGGATTAAATACATAACTGATGAGGGCAATGATCTGACGATAAGGCCTGACTGCAGAAGATTGCCGGACTTGATCTTCAATAATTAATGTCCGTTCTTTTTCTTCATTGAGAATATATCTGCTGCCGTAAATAGCTTTCATAAAGTCTATTCTTTCTTTCAGGTATGCTTCCAGATTATCTTCAAAATTTACAGATGAGCGGGTCATTTTTCTTACCAGTGCATCGTCAGGTTTTGGAAGAGCCGGATTAAAGCTTGAAGATATCAATAACGTTAGTGTCTGAGTCATTGCCGGATACCGTGATGAAAATAACTGCGCAATGATCCCTCCCATGGATCGGCCGACAATGTGCGCCTTTTTAATATTCAGCGATTGCAGCAGATCCCTGATGTCATCTGCCATATCATGTAAAGAATAAGCAGGAGGATATTTTTCGGGGTCCTGTAAAAAACTGTTCAGCGAAAAATTGAACGTATCGCTATGGCGATCTGTTGTAAACGTACTTTTTCCGCAGTCCCTGTTATCAAAACAGATAACCAGGAACCCTTCGTCGGCAAGCATCTTAACGAATGTTGCTTCCCAGCGGGTCATCTGCGTATTCAGACCGCTAACCAATACAATAGTATCCTTGTTTTCAGCACCGTATAACTGATAATATATAGCGGCATTTCTTAGTTCAATATAACCCATCTGTTGTTTAAAATGATAGCATTTCTAAGGGCAAAAGTCTGGAATCCAATATAGAAGCCGAACGATGCCCTGTAATCTTCATATAATCTGGGTTCTGCTCGAAAGCGAAAAAATCTGATACGCTTTTTTGCTTGATCAGCATACAGATATCCCACTGCTCATTTTCCGGGCCGATAAGAAATCGGCCTCCCTTTCCTACCAAAAGTATCTCTCCTCCAGCCTGCTCCACAAATGGTTTGGCGAGTTGTATGTAACTCATAAAAGCTTCATAACCGGAAATCGTTGTTTCCGGAGCTTTATCGGGAAAATCGGAATAATCTGCGAACTCTTTTAACCGGATCAGGTTCACAATGGAACCCTGAATCTTCTTTAACGCCAAATGCCTTCCGGCTTCATACGTGGGGTAAGTATAGGTTTTGTTTAGCATATCAGTATATATCAATCGTTCTACTCAGCTTTTCTTTCATATCGTTTCCGGCTTTTTGGACATGTTTTTTATATTTAATATTAGAGGTCTCCTCCTAACCCTTTCAAATGAGAAGCGAAAACTTTTAACTCATTCTTGGATATTCCAGCTAACATGTTTTTAGAAGTTTGAGTCGCAGTAACCTTTGCTTCCTTAAACACACGTTCGCCGGCACTGGTGAGTTTCACATAGCTGACTCTGGCGTCTCTTTCATTTGCTTCTTTTACAACAAGCCCCATCTTTTCCATAGGAGAAATAATCCGGGTAATGCCGGATGCCGTTAAACCAATGCCTTCTGCCAGATCAATTCTCTTTAAGCGATTGCCGGGAACACTGCTTAGGATATGCAGGATCATAAAATCTGTAAGGCTAATTCCATGAAGGCTTAGGCCATCAAATTTCTTTGTGATGAGAGACTGAACTTTCAGTAGGTTTAATATAATATTGAGTTCCATATTTTAATTTGCATAACACTTGATTAGTCAAGTATCATGCAAATATAAAATAATATTTCAACATTTCTACCTCTACTTTAGACATGACCTATTTTCCGGGGAGGTCAGTTGATTTATTGTATCAGCCCTATGTACTACAGCCCAGCTGATTTTTTGAAATTCTACGGTTAAAGATCCTTTAGGTTTTTTGGTTTATGGACATAATGTTTTCTAGTTTATGTTTTAACCAAAGGAAAGGGTTCACTAGTGGGATATTTTTTGGTTAATTATAACCATTGGCAATATTTGCTGAATTAGGATAAATTTGCGCTAAATAAAAAGTCACGCTGCAATCATCAAATATAGACGTAAGCACAAGGAAAGGACAAATTAATCGGCCTAACCTAATACCTGTTAAATAATATGTTTTATAAATTACAACAAAATAAATTTATCCAATGGACGATTATTCATATCAGATACCTTGTTGCATTGGCATTCGTCCCTTCCGGATTTACAAAAATGGTTGGTGAAAGATTTACTCAATTACCTACAACCAGTACCATAGGGCAGTTTTTTGAAGTACTCTATCTTTCCGGTATCTATTATAACTTTCTAGGTGTCATGCAGATAATTACTGCAATCCTTCTTATGACGCAGCGATTCGCATTAATTGGAACATTTCTCTTTTTGGCCATAACAGCCAATATCTGGATGATTACAATTTCAATGCACTTTAAGGGTACTTGGATAATCACTAGTTTGATGATGCTTGCGGGTTTAATTCTCCTTTATTGGGATAAAAATAGAATCTCAGAATTGAATTCGGATTATGATTCACCAAAAAAAATGTATTCTCCAAAGGTATCAAGAATTTGGGTTAATGCAGGTATAATTTATATAAGCAGCCTACTCATCATTTGCTTTGTTGGTTCGAAAAACGATATGCTATCTAAAACCATTTATGTCATCGCACTATTTATTTTAGTAGCCACTACGCTTTACTCCAATTTTGTTTTCTGGAAAAAATCAAATTAAATAGAATTAATCCTTTTAAAGGACTTTCTGAACCCCAACGGAGTCATATTGGTCTTGGCCTTAAATAGCTTATTAAATGATTGTGAATGTTCAAAGCCCAGTTTATAGCCGATCTCACTGATGGTTAGTTCAGTTGTGGAAAGCTTTTCTTTGGCCTTTTCAATCACTTTCTCATGAATGATCTGCTGGGGCGTGTGCCCAGTCAAGGATTTGAGTAGGCTTCGCATATACTGTGACGACATATTGAGCTGCTCGGAAAGCAGCTGTACCGTTGGTAATCCACTCTGCATGATGTCTCTGTCTTCAAAACATTTATCAAGAAAAATCTCAAGCTTTTCTAAAAACTGGTGGCTCGCTTTCTTGCGGGTGATGAACTGACGCTGATAAAAACGGTGGGAGTAATTAAATAAGGTTTCCAATTGAGAGATAATAATATTTTGGCTGAACCGGTCAATATTTCCTTGATATTCTTGTTTGATATTTTCGATGATCTGCTGCATCTTCAATTCCTCGTCTTCTGAAAGGAAAAGCGCTTCATGCACAGCATAATCGAAAAACTCATATCTTTTGATCGATGTCGCCAGTGGCGAATCATAGAGAAAATCCGGATGGATCATCAGCATCCATCCGGAAGGATTTTTCCCTTGCTCTTCACGTATTACACTAAGCACCTGATGCGGTGCCATGCAGAACATCACTCCCTCATCAAAATCATAATCTTGCTGCCCATATCTATACTTGTGATCCATATCCCGTTTAACGGAAATTAGATAAAAATCGAAAAGCAAGCTTTGTTTTCCAATCCTCGTGTTGTCGGTCATATCTTCAAAATTTATCACGCTGATCAGTGGGTGCTTTGGAGCCGGCAATCCTCGAAGCTTATGAAATTCGGAAATGGTCTTTAGTCTTATCAGTTTATTATCGGACATGGCATTACAGCATTTTTAGTATATGTGGATCAGAACAAAAGTACAAATATTTAAAGCCCAGAAAAATAATATGAGCCTTTTAAATCTTCCAGTAAAGTCGGATGGACCGGGGTCCAGTCCAGCATTTCCCTTGTGAGCGTACTTGAACTTTGATTGTCGAGTTTTGCAAAATGCGTAAACCAGGAAAAATGCTGTTCAGCTTCTTCGGCATTCAGTGAAATGAGTGGGATGTTGAGACGCTCGGCAATTTCAGCAGCGATTGTCTTAAGCTGAATTCCTTCTTCCGCTACAGCATGATATCTAGTTCCTTTTTCAAATGGTTTTTCAAGGGCTAGGCGGTAAAGCTTTGCTGCATCTAGGCGGTGCACAGCTGGCCAGTGGTTCTTTCCTTCGCGAATGATGGCTGAGACGCCTTTTTCTTTTGCTATTTTTATAAATAATGGAACAAAACCTATTTCATCCCCCTCACCGTGTACTGAGGGAGATAATCTGATCACCGAAACATTTACGCCTTTCTCAACCTGATCATCCGCTGCATTTTCAGTAGCAATCCTTGGATGCGGATGGTTCACCACTCTGTCATTCTCCGTTGTTATTCCATCTTTTGAAAACAACGCGGTTCCAGAAGTAATCAAAAAGGGTTTTTCAGTTCCAACCAGCGCATCTCCGATAGCTTCGATCACTTTACTATCTAAAATGCACATTTCCGGGAAACGGCTAAAATCATGAACAAATCCTAAATGGATCACAGCATCGGAGAGTTTGGCTCCTGACTTTAGGCTTTCAAAATCCATCAGGTCACCAACATGGGGCTCTGCTCCTGCGTTAATTAATTTTTTAGCAGATTCTTCTGATCTTGCCAGACCTAGAACTTTGTGACCAGCTTTTAATAATTCCTGTACTACAGCTGTTCCTACGAAACCTGTAGCGCCTGTAACAAATACTTTCATATCCTAAACTATTTATAAACCAAAGTTCAGATTTGGCAAACTTACAAATGTATCCGAAAGTAGTTATGTTGTAGCCAGAACGATATTATTTGTATAAATATTTCGTCATCTCAGATATTTTATTCTCAAAAATGTTTTGTTTTGTACCATTGCAAAAATTCCAAATTCATTGATCGTTAGCATTTTTTTAATAGTCTTTATCTCCATTACGTAATATGCGCATATTGAAAGGAAAAAGTTACTCACAGGAGGAATACAATGTAACAAATGAAAGATCCCAGTTGTCATTATCCTAGTTTCACCATTTATAATATCCATATGAAAAGTTATTTCAAAATCATTTTACTCCTATTTACAAGCACATTGTCTCAACAGGTTTTTGCTCAAAGTACTTCGGATAGCATTGATCTTTTTATAAAAGAAAAGATGCTGAAGTTAAAAATCCCCGGACTTCAGCTTGCTGTTATCAGAAACAACAGCTTAGAAAAGCTGTCCGCATATGGTCTTGCCAACATTGAACATCAGATTTCCGTTGATTCCACAAGTTCATTTTCAATCAATTCCATGACCAAGGCCTTCGTGGGAGTAGCTATTATGCAACTACAGGAACAGGGCAAGTTAAAGGTGGATGACCCGATCTCGCAATATATCTTCGATATTCCTAATGAATGGAAATCGATTACCATCAGACAATTATTAAGCAATACGTCCGGACTTCCGAGCAATATAGACGATAAAGAGCAGGTTCTTGGTGATGGTACAGAAGAGAGAAACTGGGAGATGGTAAAGAAATTACCGATGCAATTCAAACCGGGGGAAAAGTTTAGCTATAATCAGACCGGATATTATATCTTGGGAAGAATAATCACTAAATTAAGTGGTAAGCATTTCACTAACTTTATCGATGATAATCAATTTAAGGTGGCAAAGATGAACACTACGCAGTTCGGCGACTCCAATGATATCATACCCAATAGTGCAGGTGCATATTCTACAATTGTCAATGTGGACGGTAAATGGATCAATGACGGCAAGCTTCATAATGCCTTTGCCACTTTCCCACTCTTCTTCAGAACTGCAACAGGTATAACCTCGACATCGGAGGACTTGGCCAAATGGCTGATTGCATTACAAAGCGGAAAGCTGTTGAAAAATAAGGGTAGCGTCCAGCAATTGTTAACTTCTGTAAAATTGAACGACGATCGTATTGATGGTTTTAACAAACTGACTAATGGCTATGCTTTGGGCTGGCCGACCGTAGTCAGAGATGAACATCCCGCAGCGGCTCCTGTCGGGGGAATGCGCTCTGCATTATTCGTCTATCCTAAAGATAATTTGTCGATAATCGTTTTGACTAATCTTCAGGGCTCTAATCCGGAATGGTTCATTGATGAGATAGCAGGATATTATTTCCCAGATATGAAAATAGCAAACGGTTTTGGATTGAGTAAAAATCTCAAGCTGCTACGGCAGGGACTTCTGAAAAATAATTTTCAAAATAGTTTCAAAATCTATTCTAATATCAAGCGTAGTAATAAAGAATTTGATTTGTCAGAAGACGAAATCAACTCGTGGGGATACCAGCTTATTGAACAAAATAAGAAAAAGGAAGCATTACAGATTTTTCAATTAAACACTTTGCTGTTTCCAAAAAGTGCCAATGTCTATGATAGCTATGCAGAGACGCTAGAACTACTCGGACATCGCAGAGAAGCCATCAAAAATTACAGCAAATCCCTGGAACTTGATCCCAAAAATCACAATGCTCGCCAATTTTTAGAAAGTAAAAGATGAGGAATTTCCAGATCAAAAATACATTTCACGGATTTGCTGAACTGTATATTCTATTTATATGATCAAATATTGATATTGCAAATTACAAAGATTTACAGTAGGTCGGTTACCTATTTTCATGAATTGAAAGATTCTGTTGTCATTTGTAAATTTCCTCGAAATTATCATATCAGTAAAGATCTTTTGCTATTCAACGTTCTTCGCTTCAAGAACTTAGAAAGTAGGACTTTCTACTTTTTTTATTATTTTTAAGTATGAAAGAACCCAATCCGAATCTTGGAAATGCTCAGGAGCTGACGATTAATCCAGTTCAAGCGCAGCTTAGGTCATTTGCCTACTTCTTGCCATTTGCGCTGGTCTTTGGTCTTGCCTTTTACGCTCTATGGCCGCAAAGGCTTTCCATTGCGAATTATAAAGCCGCTTTTCCGTCGGGTACAGCTGGGATTGCCTCGCTGATCCTCACTATTGTTGCTGGGGTGATTGTACATGAGCTTATTCACGGCATAACTTGGTCCAGATATGCCGCCTCGGGATTCCGGTCCATTCGCTTCGGCATCTTATGGAAGTCCATCACCCCATACTGTCATTGCAAAGAACCGCTGAAGGTGAGAGAATATCAGATCGGTGCTGCCGCTCCCGGTATTATCCTGGGCATATTACCTTCGGTAGTCGCCCTGTTTTTAGGCAATATAGTGTGGTTGGCATTCGGACTGTTTTTTACGATGGCAGCAGGTGGAGATTTAATGATTATACTTATGCTCAACAGGCAAGGTAGGGAAAGCTTAGTACAGGACCATCCCTCCAAAATCGGCTGCCTGATTTATCCCAAAGAGGGCCTGAACGGACAATAGAGTTGTCGAGCTTATCTGTCTCGCTTCTAAACAATCAGACGCGTATTTCTATTCGCCTGATTTTGCTATACTCATCATCTTCGTTTACCCAGTTTGGCCAGCAGCGTACTGGTAGCAAAACTAACCGATTTGACCAAAGCAGCGGTCGTAGCAGTTTGCAGTACATCGCCAGCGATATACCTTCGCAGGTTGCACAGACTCTACCAATAATTTTCTCAATTTTCCTTCTAGATGCATCCATTCGTTTTGGATTTCAATCAGAATAAGTGCCGATTTTTGTTTTGTTTATGCGTGCATAACGTTCATACTTAAAAATGTCAGAATAATACTATAGATAAAATTGAAATTGTATTTTTCATACTTTTATTGCTTTTAATTATCAATAATTGTAAATTATTTACAAATGAGCAAATCAGATAATAATAAAGACCTTTCATTTGAGTTTAATTTTTTAGATAAATTAGTTGTGGGAATTGGAGAAGTTGCACAAATAACAGGCATTCCGACAAGGCAAATACATTATTGGGAAGAAAAAGTAATTATACAAAGCCTAACGGAAGAGGAAGGTAAAAACAGATGATATAATTATGAGAACATCAAAAAAATGCTGCTCATAAAGGAAATGATTGATGATGGCTATACGCTCGATGCTTCCGCTGAAAAGGTTAAAAGGTGTATGGAAATGATTGAAGAAACCTTAAATAAACTTAAAGATAGTTAAAACCTTACATGGATTTTATACAATTATGGATACTTTCAGCATAATAATAAATGATAAATGTACTTACGGAAATAGCCTTATTTAAGGAGGGAATTGTAGGAAGATCATTGACACCTTCAAATTTTTTGTTCATCATCATAGAAAGCGGACATATAAAAATTGAGGAAAATGAAAGCAGCATAAAATACAGTAGAGGTAATATCGTAACGCTACGATAAGATTAATGTACGAGAAAAATTTGAAAGTTATTAAAGACTGTTTTCAACTTCAAATTGCTTCTTGATACGATTTCTTTTGTCATCCGCTTCGTAAACTACCTGATATAAACGCTGTTTATCAAGAGCAAGTTTATACCTTTCATCGATGGCAATCCTGAACTTTTGTTCGTTTTTTTCCTGCTCTATTTTCTTTTGCTGCTCAACTTCTTTTTTGGAAAAGAGATATAGATTTTTGAGAGCCATATAGTAATCAATCTCAGCTTGCTGGATCTCTTTACCTTTTTTTATACCATCAACATTTGCATTTTTTAAATCTTTGAGAATAACGTTGAACGCTGTTTCCTGTTGATCGATAATTAATAGGGCGCTGTCATAATCATGTTGGATCAAATAGTTCAGCTTAGCAGACTCCATACCTTTTTCACCAATCAAAATAGAAGTTGCCTGAACTTCCTTCTCGTCCATAATTTCTTTCAATTGAATAGCATTTTTATTTGTACATCCACAAAGAAATATAAACGATAAAACTGTTAATAAGATTATGCCCAATTTTTTTAAAGCCATACAAATGAAGTTGGTTTTTAAAGATCTTACGCTTTATTTTCTAACAATTACCATACCTAAGCGCTTAGTTGATTACTTTATATAGTCTAAAGTTTCCTAATTTCTTCACTACGAAGCATCCATATTGAACAAGCATGGTGTCCAGAATTTCCTAATGGCTCTTGAAGTAATCTAAAGCCCATGTTTTCGTACATTTTTATAGCATTTGAAAATTCCGGAAAGCTCTCAAGATAGATTTTATCATACCCTAGACTCTTTGCGCTTTCGATACTTTTATTCATTAACGCTTTACCAAGCCCAATGCCTCTGAACGCTGGATTGAGATAGAACTTAACCAGCTCTGCGCAGTACGGAGGCAATCCAGCAGTGGGATAAATCCCGCAACAGCCCACCACGACGCCATTTACCTCACCAACCCAGAGGACGGCACTTTCATTGCTGAAAAGTGCATATAAGTCGGAAGTGGTCGGATCGGAATAAACAGTTCCTTCTTTCGGTGCGTTGTGCTCTTCAAACACAGCTCGAATTAGTTTTAAAAGAGCATCGTTGTCCGATTTTTTTATTTTTCTGATGATTGTACCCTTCATACGCCGATATTAAGTTTATAAGATTAAAACTTTGCTATTGTCCGAAAAGTTTTCTAAAAAAGCTTGGCTCTTTGACGTTCGCCCGTGCGATTTTTAAGTTATCTTCTGTAATACGATTATAGAAAAGTCCAAGTGAGATTTCAAGATTTTTCACTGCCTCTGTGTAATGTCCGATATCAATTAGCGAAGTACCGATATGTTCATATAGTTCTGCCGCGATATCATCTGTAATTTCTTTCTGTTCCGGCAGCATGGAGATTGCCAATGTACCGTAATGCACAGTTTTTTCATTTTCAGTCAAGTGGTATGCGCTGTGTACGGCCCAGTAATAACACCAAAAATCTGTGTTGCCATGCCCAATGCTCTGCTCAAAACTTTCAAGAGCTGATTCGCTATCTTTCATATGCACTTCTAAAACATATCCCCTGTTGTACAATGCAACCTGAACAGATCTTGCCATTCCTTTTTCTAGCCCGAAATGTACTGCTTGATTGTAACATTCCAAAGCCTTTTCCCATTGTTTATCCCTTAAAAACGTTTCTCCTCTGCTTATCATCAAACTCGGATTGTCAGGCATAGCTTCCAGTAAGGAGTCAGCCTGTTCGGAATCCACCGAATTATTAACATCTAAGCCGAGCATAGACGCAGCTTTGGATTTAGATATGTAGAAATTGGTCACACAGCGTACAATTTCCTCGTCTTGAAGAAGTGGGTCACCTGGATTTACCGATTGATAGTATTCGAGTCCCTGGTCGGCCCAGTACAGCATTTCCTGATATTGACCAATATCCGAGTGGCTCAGACATACCACATCAATCGTGCTAATTAAGGTAATAAAGTCCATTTCTTCAGAATACGCTCTCAAAAGCTCTTCGCCATCGATAATAGCACTTTTAGGCATACCAGCACTCATATAAATGTACATTCTATTGAGAAGAATCACCATAAATTTACTTTGTGCTATGCCCTCGTTAACAATGGTAACAGCATCCTGATATTCCCCTTTAAAATTGAGTTCCCGCGCAAGATTATTACAGCACATGGCGAACGTATGCGGATCGTAATTAAGACTGTTCGTCTGCGCTGTCAAAACTGCCGCTCTAAAAAGTTGATAAGATTGGGTGTAGAACTGTATTTTTAGTTCGGTGAGCCGTTGGTTCTCAGCTCCGGACATTTCGGCATATTGCTTGAGAACATAATCGATTTCAACCCCGGCATTGTATAATTCCATAGCAGATTGCGAATCTGCAGAAGGATGAAGTTGCGAAAAATCCGGATAGTCGCTGTGTCTATTGATTATCCGGAAGATTCGTATCTCTAAGACTGGAGCGGATCGTAATTGACAGGATCTTTCGTAATAACGCAGAGCCCCATCCCAGTCTTCAAGCCAGTACAGTGCAGAACCAGCATTCCGGTAACAATGGTAATGCTCAGGATCAATTTTAAGCCCGCTAATAGCCCAGTCCAAGCATTTTTCTAACGCTTTCTCTCTGTCGGATTCAAATATTTCATTATAGTCGAGTGCTATAAGACCCAATATGGCACATAGATGAGGGTCAACGCTTGCCTCATTGAGGTTATTGATATGGTAAAATAGTTCATGAAGTTCCTCCAAATCATGAGGAAGAGCATATCCGTCCAGCCAAAATTTCGCAGCCAAGGCATAATTGCCTTCGGCAACTGCTTTTAATGCGTTCTGATGAAGTGTATCTTTCATTGTTGTGTATAATTATTTTAAATTCAGAGCGATTGACCACGGTGTGGTTCAATCCTAACGTACAGGCAATTGCCGCATTTCATAGAGCTTTGCTAAAATAGCGCTCTCGTATGCTGATTCCTTTGACGATTTTTTTCTGCCCTCCCTAAAATCCTCACTGATACGGTAGCTTTTAACCAAATGATTATTCTTTGCCCCAATAGCATAATGCCAATAGCTTCCCGTGGTGCTGGTGAAAATAACAATTTCTTCAAAGGACATAATCTTTTTTGTAGGAAATAAGGGCTTTTCTATATATACGATCCGATCTTCTCGGTCAAACACGTAACATATTTCGGCGCGTATAAAAATATCATAAAGGCTGTGTAGAATAAGATATGGACCAAGAACAGTAAGCAGAATGACCATTCCCCGGTTGATCTCACGAAAAAAGATAATGGCTAACAAAACCAGTGACAAAATTACACCAAGTGTCCAAACTGATAACTTAACGCTATGGCGGTTGGGCGTAAAACTAAAAATCCTACCGCTGTCAACAATTTTATACTTGCTGATTTCTGACATAAGGTTGTGTTATTTCTTCAATATCATTCAAAATATCCTGCATAGCTCGTTTTGACAGGCCTTGTGCAACGATAGCGAACTTCTCTTCACCTGCGGAAAAATAACGCACATTAAGTGATGTGTGGACGGGTATAAAGATGTAAATCAACCTGCTCATCTGGTAATGGGCAATATCTGAAAATGGAATACAGGTCTCTGCTTTTAAACCTCTTTTGATAAACAAAGCTTTCTCATCTAAGTCAATCACCATGCGCTCTGTATAAATGGATAAAAAACATAGTGCCGCGAAGATTCCAAAAATCCACATCATTGCTGCATTATTAGATGTGTATCCGAACCAGGCCAAGACTGTAAGACCAGCGACAATCAATATACCGAACCCATACTGCCGTTTAAGTATATAACGGTTACCCTCTTTCTTAAAATTTTTAATTGTATTTTCCATAGTTAATCAAGTTTAACACCGTTTACGTTTATTTCACTGCACCAAAGACGGAGGAACATACTATCCTCATCTATTTCTATAAAATACAAATAATGATGTGTTTTGTATATCAAGTAGATCAATATTACTACTTTAAAGCTATCGATTCCAATAGGTAATCTGTATCTGGATGTTTTTACTTGTTGTATGGTGGATTTGAATCCCTATTCGAAAAATTAAACCAATGATTTAATAGCTATATTTGCAAAAAGATATTGCAGCATTTTATGGATCACCTATATTTTACCAGACTGTATTTTTTCCGTGCAATATTAATCCCGCTGATGGCATTCACCACTTCACTGAAAGCGCAAGACTCAAAAATAGAGTCATTGGCATCCCAGGGATATTCGTATAGATTTACGGATAGTGCGAAAGCTAAACAAATGCTCAATAATGCGCTAATACTGGCCAGGAAATCAAATTCTAAAAAAGATGAAGCAATCTGTCTTGCCTTTTTGGCGTTAACTTATCGAAGACTGAATAGCCCGAAGGAATTTAATAACTATGCCGAGCAAGCCTACAAAATTTCCTCACAAACCAACGATGAGCGCGCAAAGGCTTACACTTATATGGTTATGGGAAATCTTAAATCATATTTCGATGACAATACAGCCGCGCTGAATTACCAGCTTCAAGCCAATACACTTTTTGAAAAGCATAAGAATTATGCACTGTGCGCTCAAATATGCGCCGATATTTCCTATAGCTTTTCCTTAAGTTCGGATGATCGGGTCGAAAAATATGTGCGCGAAGCTATGAAGCATGCGCAACAATCTTCAGATGCCGAAAGCATACTACATGCCCGATTGGCAATGGGCTCTTACCTGACAGGTTTGACAGATAAAGACCCAGATAACATTTCCTTATGGGAAAATTCTGTGAAATTTTTAAAACAGACCGCAGACTTTTCCGCAGAGAACGATAGCAGGATACCTAGTAAGAGTAACATCGCTATTTCTCATCTTAATCTTGCAGCACTGTTGATAAGACGGCCAAAACTGATGGATGGGATGTTATTTGCGCGACAATTGGATACGGCCATTGCCATAAGCAAAAAATACGGCGTGAAGGCTACTTATAGAAACAGCCTAGGATTGCGTGGAAAGTATTTATTATATCAGGGCAACTATAGCAAAGCCAAGAAATTGTTTCTGGACGGAATTGCTTACCAGCTTCGGCTACCTTATAAAGACCATGAAATATTAGCCCAGTTTTACGCCAGTCTCAAAGAAGTCGCTGCAAGGGAAAAAGATTATTCTTCTTATTATCTCTATGACCAGTCTTTTAGCAAATATAACCGCCTTACCTACGATGAAACAATGCAACGGAATTTGCAGCTTGCGGAAATAAAATTTGAATCTGCTGAAAAAATCCGTAAAATAAAACAGTTAGAGAATGAAAAATTGCTTCAGGAAAAAAATAAGAATCTTGGATATGTAATTTCACTGATCTTGTTTGTTATCGTTATTTTTATCTTCATTTCTTTTTATTATAGAAAGCGATTTTACCAGAAGCAAGCTGATAACTTGAAGCAGCAGCAAATAAATGACCAACTCAAGCTCAACCTGCTGGAAAAGGACAGCCTTGAAAATCTATTGGCAAAGCTTTCTTTGGAACGGCGGTTTCTTCAGTCTCAGATGGACCCTCATTTTATTTTTAATTGCCTTGCAAATATTCAGAGCATCATCCTGAAAGGTGACCGTACAAAAGCGCTCACCTATCTTAATAAATTTGCACGGCTAACCAGAGAGACCTTGTATCATTCCAGAAAAGAATCAGTAACCTTGGAAGAAGAGACAGAAAACTTGAAAAGTTACATTGAATTGCAACAACTGAGGCTTAACCATTCATTTGATTATAGGTTCGAATTTTCAGATGAAGTAAATATGTACGAAAAAATACCACCCCTACTCATACAACCTTTGGTGGAAAATGCGATCGAACACGGGCTAAAACCGTTGACACATCGAAAAGGAAACCTAGTTATAACATTCACAAAAAAATCATCGGGGCAGGTATTGATTTGTGTTATCAGAGACAATGGAATCGGAATGGAAGCTTCCCAAAAAGGGAAAAACAAAGACAAACATGATCCATTGGCTATAAAAATAATAGATGAAAGACTGGCACTGTATGCAAAGAATGACTCAGACAAACTTATTCCTCATTTTACAAAACAAAGCTCTGATGAGGGATGCACAATCACTATCAATATTCCAATAGTATAAAAATGTATAAAGCAGTTATTATAGAAGATGAATATCATCTGAGAGAGGCCCTTTCTATCCTTCTTGAAATGGTCGCGTCTGACAGAATACAGGTGATTGGTTACGCCGAAGGGCTGCCAGAAGCCGTCAAAATTATTGACCGTTTAAAGCCAGACCTAGTTTTTATGGATATCATGCTGAAAAACGGAACCGGTTTTGATGTTCTTGAACAGATTAACCATAAAAACTTCCATCTTGTTTTTACTACGGCTTATGAGGAGCATGCGATAAGGGCATTCAAATTCAATGCTATCGACTATCTCCTGAAACCAATAGACTATGATGAGTTAAGAGAGACGCTTGATCGTATAGCACTCAAAAAATCGGATTACATGGATTTTCAAAATGTTATTGCTCCTTCTTCTAGCATCGCCAAGAAGCATGATAGAATAGTGCTTCCTACCATAGAAGCTATGCATGTTGTAAAACTCAAAAACATTATCAGGTGTGAAACCTCAGGTTCTTATACAACATTTATTCTCAAGAACGGGCAGCAAATTATTGTTTCCAAACCATTGAAATATTATGAAGATATACTTATTTCACCCAATTTTATACGCGTACATCAGTCGCATTTAATCAATACAGATTTCGTCACAAGCTTCTCTAAGGATGGGGTTATAATGATGCTGAACAATGATACAATCCCTATATCCCGAGCTAACAGAGAACATTTCTTTAGAATCATGAAAAACGAAGAGGATTAGACTTCAAACTGGATAAAAATCCAACCTGCAGAAACGCAAAGTCATCAGCACAGAAAAAAAATCTGCTGACAAAAAATTCGGGCGTTATGATAGTTTTGTAAAAAAAAATCAGATTATGACTAGCAAAACTGCAGCAATTTTATCTTACATCACCATTATCGGATGGTTAATAGCGTATGTTAAAAGGAATGATATCACTCCTAAAAATGATCTTGTAACCTACCATTTGAAACAGGGTTTTGGCCTCTTTATCACTACAGTGATATTTAATTTCAGCATGTGGTTTGTTCTTTTATTAGTTCCTTCACTCTATTTTATTAATTTTATTGGAATCGTACTTTTCATTCTTTTTATCATCGGAGTCATCAATGCTGCCGGTGAAGTCAAGAAACCTCTTCCTTTGATTGGTAAACTTTTCGAAAACCAGTTTAATTTCATCGAGCAATAACTTGTGAATAACCGAAATTAAACATCAGACATAAAAATAAGATGCATTTTCTAATCTCCATTATTTTTTTAATATATAGATGTTGCTACTCTTTTTACTGAAACCAAGCTTTTCATAGAGTCCGATGGCAGACGTACGGTGTTCTTCGGTAAATAGCAGCACTTCACTCAGTTGCTGTTCGTTGGAGATGGATAGTAGTTTTTCGATAAGTCTATTTCCGATTCCCATTCCACGATAGCCCTTGTCTACCACAACATCTTCAATCCAGCCTTTCCTACCTGAGATTACGTGGTAGACTGCCATGGAGGCAATGCCGACTATTCTGTCTCCGATAAAACAAGCTAGTAAAGTTACCTCGTTGTTTTGAATTAAAATTTCATCCAATTTCGATTGTGTTTTATTGGGGCTCAATTGCTTAAACAGCTCAAAAATCTGATTTTGGACATTTCCATTGATATTGGTATTGTTTAAAACTACTATTTTTATCATGTTAAAACGCTATTTCTTCTCATGCATTATTACGTTGACTGTTTTCAGATTCCCCACTACATCCATTCAACTTTAAGAAATAAGTCAACAGAAAATTTAAACTAATCTTTAGGGGCATATAGTATAAAGATGCGCGAATTACTGGGGCTTCCCGATAACAAATGCTTTAAGTTCTGCTATTTTTCCCTCTTCGAATCTCCAAATGTCGCAATAATAGAAATGCTCATATTCTCCGGCCTTGTTTTTCAATCGGATTTCTCCGGTCACTGTAACAAAATCCTCCTCCTCAATCGTCTTCTCTACGTTGAAAACTGGCGGTTCCTCATAAAACTCCTCCATATAAGTACGGACTTCTTCCTTACCATTCAGCGTTCGCTCACCGACAAATACCCACTTTGTTTGATCAGTACAGTAGGCTAAGAACCCTTCATGGTCTCCTTTGGATACAAATTCATTGGCTGTGTGTAAAATTGATGCATTTTTCATGTTCGTATATCTTTTTGCTATTATCCTATTGCATTATTAAAATAGGTCAATCGACCTAATACAAATATAGGTCATTTGACCTATATAAAAACATTTTTTGATATTTTATTTTTAAATTTGTCGAATGCATAAAAAGGAAGAGCGGTTACACCAGATTTTATCCACAACAATAGCGATCCTAACTGAACAGGGAGCCGAAAAACTATCGATGAGAATGGTTGCTAAACATGCTAATATCTCGCTCAGTAACCTTCAATATTATTATAAGGATAAGGACCTCCTCTTCATTGCCACAGTTGAATTTTACTTTGAAAGCTGTAAAAAAGAACTTACCCAGGCCATAAAACTTTTAACCGAGAATAGCGTGCCCGATAAAGATACTTTTTTGGAAAAGGTATTGAGCATGTTATTAATTGATAGCAAATCCAGCCATCAAACATTGATGTTTCAGGAGATATGGACTTTGGCAGCTAGAAATAAAGATTTGCAGCACGCAGTAGAAGCATATTATAAGACATACTGTCTTTGGATGATTAATTTGGTATCCAAATTTTGCCGCAAGCCTGACGATGTTGTGAACTTCCTTATTCCTTTTGTGGAAGGTTATACGATTGTTCATAATGTAATCCCTTTGACTAAAGAAAAGGTGATTACAATGATGTTACGGATAATCTCCATCGTGGATGAATAAAGATGTAATACATATTACTGGTTAAATGTGACGATTCGATCATGTTGAGTTGTACCTATATTGCAGGTCAATTATTGCCATCAGTTTTCGAAAAAGAATAGACATTTCAAAAATCAGCGCCAAGAAATTTTTGATTTTTTGGCGCCGGTCTATCGTTCATAATACGAAGCTAAAAATAATAATCGCTGCGACTAGCTATATAAATAGACAGCTCGATTACTGACTAAGGATTATATACTCCGTTAAACAGCACAACCCTCCATCCGTCTGGATCTTCATACGTCACACTTTTATCTTTCCAGTAAGGATTTTCAGGTTCGACAGCGCCAATTCCCGCATTCTTTAAACGCTCATTTGCGCGTTTATAGTCGTCTTTATTATCGTAGTAAAGGACTAGTAGGTTTTCTTTCGTCGGCTCAGGTAAAGGAAACTTTTCCGCTTGCTGGGTAAACTCCAGATGATAGGTTTTGTCAGGCATACCCAACATCACACCATCGTAACCCAGATGATCTTCAAATTTTCCAATTATTTCCATTCCCAGGATATCATTATAAAATTTAACTACTTCATTCAAGTTGTTGGTAGGCCGCGCTATTCTGAACTGTACGGCTTTCATCTTGTAATTTCCATTCGAAATTTGTTTATCTAGCTGCTGGGTGCAGGATGCAGCAAAAGCTAAGGCAGTAGCAGATGCCATTGTTATCAATAATTTTTTCATAAAATTTGCTTTAATTTCCTCCCACAAATTTCCAAATGAAAACATATTTAAACAATCACGGAAGTTCCGGTTATGTTGTCAATTTTTCGGTTTTTTATGATAATGTATGGGAGAAACTCCTTTTGCGGCTTTGAAAAAACGGGAAAAAGAAGAAGTGGACGTAAAACCAAGTTTGTCAGAAATATTTTTTACAGAAAGCGTAGAATATTTTAAGAGTAATTCCGCTTCGAGCATAATCCTGTTTCGAATAAGAGCGAGAGCAGATACCCCGGTCTGATTTTTCACGCACTCACTCAGATATTTTGAAGATAGATACATGAGATCTGCGTATTCTTTGACTGTTTTGTATTGATGAAAATTTTTATCTACCAGTTTCCTGAACGTATACATGATTTGATACTGCCGATTAATTAACTTGTCCGAATTTAATAAGCACATTTCACATACTCTATTATAATCGTATAGAAGCTGCAGGATATATAGCCTTGATACTTCAAGACAAAATGGTGACTGATTTTCTGTTTCGTCCTTTATCTTCGCGATTTTATACGAGAAATCCTGAAATTTTGTTTCTTCCAGATCGAATATCGGCGGATAATCTGGATTAATCAGCAGCAGCTCTTCCATGACCTCACTCTTTACAAATCCTGTCTTGACAAAGTCGGATTTAAAAAACAAAAAATCAGCAACAAAAGGTTCTGAAAAATTTTTAATGGAAAATAGTGTTTGTGGAGGAATGATGGATATGGTAGATGAACTTATTGAAAAATCGTGGTGTCCAACAGTAACATTGCATTCGCCCCGACTGCATAAAACAGCCAGGTAAAAATTCAACTTGACGGCGTCAATAGCATACTTATAATCCTTTAAACTGATCACACAACAATTTACCTCATCTGCATCACTTTGCAGAAGACCAAAATATTCACTTAAAAAATCTTCGATAAAAATCATACCGTGCACCCGACTCGCTTTTTCGGCCGTTTAAGCCAACCTCTTTTTACATGTAAAATTACATATATTAAAATAACCATCAAATACGCACTTATATGCCACTCGCTGCAAATGTAGCATCGTTCGTACTACCTGCTCTATTACGTGCAATTCTTTACCCGAATCTCGTTGATTTGCCAGTCCGATTCTTTTAGTATATTTACTATTCTATTGAATAGGATGGTATTAGATTCTGAGCTTCAATAGGGAAGTTAACGCGTATAAATCAAAGAGAAATGTTTACAGTAGAACAAATTGAAGCTGCTCACAGTAAAGTGAAATCAGGTGCAGACTTTGCAGCCTACATTCAGGATATCAAAAAATTGGGCGTTACCTCTTATGATGTTTTTGTTGCCGATGGACACTCGGATCATTATGGCAATAATCGCTATAAAACCAGTTCTCCCGGCAATCACGAATTCTTAACAATCGGTTCGAGTTTTTATTCCGAACAATTTAAACAAGGATTAAAAGATCACCAGCAAGGCAAAACAGACTATGCAAGTTTTATGAAGATGTGCGCGAAATGTGGTATCGAAAAATGGACTGTTCTTCTAGACAAGTTGACCTGTGCATACTATGATAGTGCTGGAAATGAAGTTCTGGTAGAAGAAATACCGCTTTAATTATTGTTTACGCAAATCCTTCATGCCCTTTTCTTCGGACCAGATAGGTATCTGCTGCCCGGCATCTTTTCGCATCGAAATAATAAAAGGCCATTCGTATTCCTTGTTATGGGTATTTTATAGAGATACATTGACCATCGCGATACGTTTTAATGAGTTGGACAGGCCCATTTTCAGAATAATTCCATTCGCCTGTTCGCTTACCGTTGATATAATGCCCATCTTCGACCATATTTTTATTGAACATAATGTCATACCGTTTTTCAATCCAATAGCCATTTTTCAGGTGATCTTTGGTTAGGCCCTTTAGCTGGTAATCTCCCCATTTTTTATCAACCGATGGCGTGCTTAAGTAATCAAGGAACAAACCATCCTTAACCTCATACTTCAAAGCTTTATCAGCTTTTTCGGTTTTTAAATGAATAGTGACCAGACTTTGTTTAATCTCGCTGTAACGCCGGTAGGTTTCTTCTGAATGAAGTACCTCGTAACATAACAAACTCGTGTATTCTATAAAAGGTAGCTCATTAACAAGCAGAATTGCCTGATAATCTCCATCCTCATAATCTACTCTCAAATAGAAAGCTTTAAACGTTGTGCCGTCGATAACCAGATCTTTGTAATTATAAAATTGCAGCAAGGTGTCATTAGATGAAACAAAAAGATCCCACATAAATGGTCTTTCTACATCTCTTTCTAGAGCACACTTTAATCTCTTTTTCAACGCACGGATGCTATCTGGTGTTGTAATTATTTTTTGAATAGCGCCTTTCTCAATACTATTTATTAAAATTGAATCACGACCAAAAGATGTATTACTATTTTGGGCATGGTGTGTAAGACAGAGGAAAAATAATATGCAGGTAATAATAACACGTAACATAGGCATGGCTTTATTCTAGTTTCTATACATATTTATTTTTAGTGATTGCCACACCTATATTGCTGCAGTATTTCTTTTGCCATAACTTGACTATCAGCAAGTAGATTAACCTCATGCTCTTCTAAATATTTTCTTACGTTTTCTTTCATATATCATTAGTTCTTTAAAAATTCAGTTCGTATAACAATACGTATCAGTATTGTTTATTGTTATTGATGGTAGATCTATTTCTAAGTGAGTTGAATAAGACTCTTCAAAACATTTGGGATTCCCAAGGTCAGGACGCCAGCATACAAATGCGGGCGTTAATCCAACATGAATTTTACATTCAACCTTTCTCTACTAGAACTTTATCACTTCCGGATAATTTTCGTAATGCACAGTGCTGAGCATGTAAAGGAGTATGTTAAATGGTTTAAAGTTTACTTATCATGATCCAGTTCAAAAAACCACTGTAAAAAATCGGAAAATGTGGTCCATTCCTGATCAAAATCACCCCTATTTAGTCTATCGCTATTTGCGTCATACACCAAAACGACATGATTATTAGATTTATCATAAAGCAAATAATGCTCATAGTCAAAATCCTGTAGGGAAATGTAATTGTTCGGTATATCGCCATTTTGGATCAAAGATGCGGTCACTCCTTCTTCATCGTCTATATCCTGTATAATATCAAACATGTAGCCGAGTTTCCCATCGAGGTCACCCCCGTAAACACTCATAAATTCATAAAAATCTTCAAACTTATCTAGGCTATGTCTCCGCAGTATTTCTTTTGCCATAACTTGACTATCAGCAAGTAGCTTAAGCTCATGCTCTTCTAAATATTTTCTTACGTTTTCTTTCATATATCACTAGTTCTTTAAAAATTCAGTTCGTATAACAGTACGTATCAGTAATTGTTAATTACTCTCTATAGTACGTTTTTTTATATTTAATTTCTACCGCAAAACGCGACTCATCTTCCAGAAACTTAATTTTCTTCTAGATACAAACCCCAGCTTTTGATATAAGCGTATCGCATTCGCATTATCAGAAGCAACGTCCAAATAGGGAATTTTGGATGTGTTAGATTCTAAGTCAATTGGTTTCTCAAGAATCATCTGATTGCATACAAGTTCACCATCAATTTTGACGTTCTGATCAATCTTAGGCTCATCGCCAATTAGGAAAAAATAGTCTGTGAATGAAGCATAATCTGCTATATTGAGCGCAACCGATTTGTCAGTAAATACCCCTCCAAATGGACAATAAGCAGGTTGGTAAAACTTTAGGCCATCATAATTAACTGCGAATTCCTCATGTGCTTCATTTAGTGAATACCAGGCAGGGTTATCTAATTTAAAAGTATCCATTTTAATATTTTTCATTACTTCAAATTACCTAATTTAAGAAAATAAAGTAATCTATTAATATCCTGATAGGTAAAAAATGATCTTAATCCATTTCTTAAACCTGTTTAAGTTTTATCAAATTATCTTTATTCAACTTTGCACTACTCAAACAATGAATTATAAAATCAAATATGAGCATAACAGGAGGAAAACAGAAATATCTTTTTAACTACGAAAAATAGACAAAATGAAACAACGCATCAACATTAAGGAATTGGAACCAAAAGTGTATGAAATCTTATATGCTATGGAAAAATATTTATCAACTACAAACCTAAGCGTAAACCTTCGTGAGCTAATCAAGATTCGGGTTTCGCAAATCAACAAATGTGCTTTTTGCATTGAGATACATACAAAGGATGCCAGAAGATTAGGTGAAACGGAATCTCGTATCTATGCTCTGACAGCATGGAAGGAAAGCCCATTGTTTAATGATGAGGAAAGAGCTGTTTTAGCATTGGCTGACCAGGTAACAGAAATTTCTGAAAACGGAGTATGTGAATCCGTCTTTCAAGAAGTTCAGAAATATTTTGACGACCATCAGGTCGCTCAGATGATTGTTGCCATCAATCAGATGAATTTTTGGAACAGAATTGCGGTATCTACAAAAATGTTTCATAGCTAAACATTTTCGAATTTTGCTTTTTTTGGATATGAGAATAAGGCGTACGTTGTAGTGCGCCTTATTTGTTCCTATTTATTGTTCCGTTTGCCTAATCGTGCAAGCACCCTACTCGTGGCTAAACTAGGATAAGATACATCTAAGCCGTGCTGCTCATGCAGGCGCTGGTGGATAAGTATGGCACTCAGCCCCATTTCCTTATATGTCTGAATGTCATCGAGATAATCGTCCAGCAGCTTTGGTCTTACCTAGGACAAAGGTTCCTCTTGGCCACGCTGAAGGGTTTCTATATCCGTGAAACGGTCTTGCGGCACACCAAAATTCTGAGGCTATCTCCCGTATTGATTTCTTATGGGATAACAGTGTTTCTATCGTATTATACATTGACACTTTCTACATAATGTCGGACTTTAATACTCCGACAAGTTAAACCTTAATCAAAAACTTATGGTAGTGGCATTCTAGTGAGAAAATATGGGGGTGTTTTAATGATAATTAACATAAACTGTGTCAACCAATTTAATGGGCTCGGGCCACTCATCTATCGGTGTGGTGCTGTCATCCTAAATAAAGAAACTTAGAGTTTTTGGACCTCTTCGACAGAAAGTCCTGTGCCCTTGGCAATATCAGCTATAGGTAGCCCCATTTCCTTAAATGCTTTAGCAGTCTCAAGAGCTTTTTTACGCTCTCCTTCTGCTAGGCCTTTAGCGTGACCCAAAGCTTCTCCGGATTTCTTGGCCGAATTAAATACGCTCTCAGCATCACGCTTATGTTTTAAACTTGCTTCGTATGACATTAGTTCTTCCTCCGTTAATTTGCCTATCTCTCCTATCTCAAAGATAAAACCAAATATTCTTTTATCCAAAAATGATGGTAATCTATCCATGGTACTCAAATGTTTAAGTAAGTACAACCACTGATCCATAACTGTCTTTAGTTCTTCTGGCTGTTTATTAAATAATGGAAGCGAAATCATTTTATATCCCAATTTATCATAAAATATCTCTTTGGTCAATTTGTCACACAGCGCCACATCATAGAAATAAGGCCGCCCTGTGACACGGGATACACCAGAGCTTCCATTTCTATCCATGTCAAATTCCAAAATACCACTAAAGTAAACCTCTGGTAGGTAATAATCACTCCCCTTCTTACCTCGTGCTAATTGTTTATTGACAAAATTTCCAACCGAAATCGGTACGTGGATCTACATACCTACCCAAATGTTTTTTTGATCTAGCCATATTATTTATTAATTGGTTATCAAGTAAATATACAATAATAAATTGAAAAATACTAAAATAATTAGCGCAAAAAAAACATGCTTGGTTACCATTGCTATAGTGCGTGTGAGATTTGTCCCATAATCAATCCCCTTCGAATTATTGAGAATTTTAGCTATTGATTGATAACTTTATACTCGGAAATTGTCTTAATGGTATTTTTCCCTGCAGATTGAAACTCAAAGAAATATGCATAATTTACTTCTTTTGCTTTATATTTAATCGTTCCATTACATGCACCATATTTACCGTGGCTTAGAATTTCATCTATATTCAGTTCGACTACATTAATAAAACTATGTAAGTATTTTACAAATTCATCATCAGTTTCTATATTTCTATTGCCGATAATTTTGAAAGTAAATTTGTCTTCAAGCATTTCATTAATTTTTTGCCAATCTTTTTTATAAAAGGCAACTACAAAATCCCTAATAATTCTTCTTTTGGGGGAATTATCGCAATCTTTAGGAATATTCAGTAAAATCTCTTTTTTTGATTTCATTTTGTTGATCGATATGATAAAACTCTTGAGTTTTAACTAAATTAAGTAAAATATTCCTTTCATAAACTTAAATTGGAATGAGGCTCTGTTCTCATCCCTTTTAAACTAGTAACTCAAGTCCGAATTCTCTACTTTTAAATGCTCCCTTTTTGCAGTGGGCACAAATTTTGATATACAAATTTCAATTCTCCAACCCCTAAGTTTGGATTTTCTTTTACAAAGAAGTAAATTGAGTAAACTAAATAATTATTTTGTAAAGTTGGTTGAGTTAATTCCCTTTAGAACGATTTAATATGAAAAATTACATAATTACCGGAATATTTTTGCTTCTGTTCACAAATTTAGCATTTTCACAATATTTCACCCTAGCTCCAACAGGTTTCGTTTCTAAAGAGAATCTAGACTATACTGTAGTAGAAGTTCCTGGCGCTAAACAGCAAGAACTTTACGATAATGTATTAAAGTCGATCAATAGCTTATATTCAAATCCCAAAGAAGGCCTGACTTTGGTTCCCGGGCAGGCGATAACTTTAGCAGCTTACCAACATAGAGGACTTAAAACATCCGCTATTGCCTACTATGATGTCGATTACACCTTATCTTTTTTGTTTAAAGATGGAAAGATAAGAATCAACAGTCCAACTTTCAGTGCCCAAATTATGAACTACAATGGCACTTGGAATAAAATGAACGTGGAGAAATTTTATTTCAAGGGCAATGGTACTCCCAAAAAAGAGAAACGCCATCAATTCGTAAACGCATACTTTAATGGGCTGATAAAATCCATTCTTGATAAATCCGCCAATATTGATAATTGGTAATTCATGTGTTAAAGCAATGCCCTCTCCTTGCCGCTCTCTAAGGAGGCGCGTTTAGGCGTTCCTATTTTTTTTAGCATTCTTAATCTTTTAAAGCCAACATCAGAAACAGTATTGCGGTTGTCAATACTACTACGGATGAGTGGATGAGTTAGACATAACGTTGGATTTCGGCTTATTTTTTCGTTAATAAAAGAGCTAAATCCTGTTTTGCAAGCAAATGTCCTTTATTGACAATGTTACTCTTGAGATACAGAAAACACTGATCGCTATGATCGAGTTTGCCAATGATTACCTTAATAGATTTTATATCCAGTTCTTCCATTTCTGCAGGAACTACTTTATTCGGATCTGAAATTATTTTTCCGTCTTTCTTAACTTCTTCGAGTTGCCAGGAGTAACCTACCCAAGGCCCTGCAACCAATGTTGTCCGTTTGACATCCATAGTGATCTGCTCTTTGTATTCCAAGCTCACACTATCAACTCTGAGTCTGTGGTCTTTTAAATCGACGACTAGGTATTTTAAATAGTCTCCGAAGTCTTTCGGTTCAAAATGTAAACTGTTTTCCTTACGCACAATCTTGACCTCCATAACCCCTATTTTGTCTAATTTGACAGATTGGGAGAAAGCTATAAATACAGCATACTCCTCTTCGCTAATACCTAGATTTTTGTGATACGGTATCGGTTCTCCTGGTTTTAATCCCTTCATTGTTTTGAAAAACCAATCTTCATTGGCTCTCATCGCTTGTTTCATTTTCTCAACAATTGCGACCTGCGCTGCGTTGGGTCGGGGAACACCCAACACCGCCGCGGTATAGTCGCCCTCAGGAAGTTGTCTTTCAACGAATTGAATTGCCAACGCATTGCTGTCCACTCCTGATTGTTTTTGCGCAAAAACATGGAGAGAAAATAGGAATGTAGCTAGCAACGCAAATACACGAAGATATCGGTATAGAAATGTCATGTTAAAGCTCATTGATCGATGAAATTACGGTTTTATTCTCACATTCTTAAGTTTTCCGCGCCAAACTGATGCTACTAACGGGCGGAATGATCTTCTGGTGACTTCCTAAAAAAAAGGCCGCTTGGACAGTATTAGAGAGGCCGTAAAACCTGATATGTTATATGCTTTACTTTCCTTTCGCTATGTCAGCTTTTTCCCGATGAGAAGATCCGTCCTACTCACTCCGCGGATCGGGCTTTAGCAGCATGTTGGCACAGCGTATTACCTCGATCGATGGACAGCCGGTCTTCCTCCGATTGAAAAATAAATCAAACTACGCTACAAAAGGATGATTCATTACAGTTTCGAATAAATAACTACATTTAAATATGATGTAAATTGCTGTTTTAATATCATATTTTACCTATAATATTTTGACCGGTGTGGCCGACTCTTATTTTAAGAAATTTATCGCTAGTTTTAATGGTTAAATAGCGGACACTTTCATTACCCATATTTTTAATCATCACGATATCAGTCATATTAAAATTATATACATAATTTCTAAATCTTGCGGTGATATTTTCTTGATCGTTGATCCTGATGATCCACTCCTTCTCTTTTATCCTATTGGTCATGATCTTCAGTAGTGTGATACTTCCTAAAATTGTAATCAGTGCCGCAATAATAATTGGGAAAAGAAAAAATGTATTGGAAACACACAGATGGGAAAGATACACTCAAAGCATATTTGCAGCATTCCTAATCGTATGCATCCATTGTTGAATTCACAAAATTCAAATAGTATTTTGGAGTATACCTATATTATTTATATTTGTTCTAAATAAATACTGAACACAACCTTTTAGTCATAATTATTTCATTGACATGAAACCAAAAATCAATTTTAACTTTGATAATCCCATAGGGATCTTTTTTATTCTACTTATGATTTTTTCGTCACACAAAGCTGTCTGCCAAACAGCAGCAGTGCGTGGTACAATAAAATCGCAAACTGGGGAACGAATGCCATTTGTAACGGTGTCGCTTTCCGAAAGCAAAAAATCTGTCCAAACGGACAATCATGGAAATTACAGCTTTACTAAGCTACAAGCTGGAACCTATATAATCTCTGCCAAATATTTGGGCACAGATATGGAGTCAAAACAAATCACATTACTTAACGGCCAGGAAATGGTGTTAGACTTTGTATTAAGTTTAAAAGAAAGGGTACTGGACGGCATCGAAATATCGGGATACCGCAGGTTTGGAAAGAAAGAATCCGAACAGGTAGCAAAGTTGCCTTTGAAAAATTTGGAGAACCCCCAGGTATACAATGTTGTGCCCAAGGAAATTTTGCAAGAGCAGGTCATCGTGACCTATAATGATGTGCTAAAAAATGTGACTGGTGTGAGCCAGGGCCTGGTCAACGGAAGTAACTCTTTTTACATGCGCGGTTTTGAGAACAACAGTTTTATCAGGAACGGTATCCAGGATAGAAAAGATAATAGTTTGGAAGTCGCTAATATTGAACACATCGAAGTATTGAAAGGCCCGTCGGCCACCTTATTTGGAAATAGTTTGACCTCCTTTGGCGGATTGATCAACCGGGTAACAAAGAAACCTTTTGACATAGCTAAGGGTGAGATTTCATATACATTGGGCGGATTTGACCTGAATAGAATTACGGCCGATATTAACACCCCCCTGGCAAAAGATGCCGGACTTCTGATGCGCACAAATATTGCTTACCACGATGAAGGAAACTACATGGATGCAGGCTTTACCAAACGTCTTTTTATTGCACCATCTCTCTTGTATAAAGTAAATGATCGTTTAACAATTTCGATCGATGCGGAGATCTATCAACAGAAAGCAAATGATTTCCATCGCCTATTTCCCGAAATGTCATTTACAAAAACAAGTACAGAGAGCTTGGGTATCAACTGGAAGAGATATTATCATGGGAACGACTTAACGGAGTCTAAACCATCCGTTAGCATTTACGCTGAAGCCGCTTATCAATTGTCAGATAAATGGAAATCACAAACGCTGATCTCGCAGACAAAACACTCCAGTGTCGGCTACCGTGTATGGAATGAAATTATGCAGGACAGTGTAAATAGAAATATCCGATATAGTAACTCAAATTATAATAGTATTGAAATTCAACAAAATTTCACGGGTGACTTTGAACTTGCTGGCCATCGCAACCGTTTAGTAGTGGGGCTGGATTATTATAACGCCCGATCGAATGAAAACTTCATTATTGGCTACCCATTCGACCGTATTGCACTAAAAGGAAAAGATCCAGCTTATACTCATATTTCGAAAGCTACTGTAGATGCTTTTTTAGCCACACTAAGTCCTATACGTACAATCAGTGAACAAAGTACTTATAGCGCCTACTTTTCTGATGTTTTTAATATTTCTCATAATTTTTTGGCCATGGCCAGCCTTCGCATTGACCACTTTGCATCTGGGGGATCACACGATCTGGCGGCTGATACTGTTACCGGAAAGTATAGCCAAACAAACCTTTCGCCGAAATTTGGACTCGTGTATCAGCTTATACCAGATAAAATATCTTTATTTGGAAATTACATGAACGGATTCGCAAACAATGGCCCTGCTATACAGCCCGATGGTGCACGAACGGTTTTTAAACCAAGTAATGCTAATCAATGGGAAACCGGTCTTAAACTTAATGTGCTTGATGGCAAATTAAACTCGACAATAAGTTATTATGATATTAAAGTGAACGATATCCTCCGACCTGATCCTGCCCGTAATGGTTTCACCATACAGGACGGCGGCCAAATCAGTAGAGGACTTGAAACAGAATTAATAGTTAACATGGTCAAAGGTTTCAATGTTATCGCTGGATATTCTTACAATAAAGCTTACTCCATAAATACAAACGCAGATATCGATGGATTACGTCAGTGGACGGGACCGGCGCAAACGGCCAATTTATGGGTCAACTATGCATTTCAGGCTAAGGCCTTACAGGGATTTTCTATTGGTGCAGGTGGTAATTATAATAGCAAAGCCTACATAAGTCAATCGCGTCAGTTTGGTGAATTTTATATTCCGGAATATGTGGTCATGAATGCTGTGGCTGGTTATGAGACAAAGAGAGTTCGGATAAGCATTAAAGTGGATAACCTCACAAATAAGCTATACTGGGGTAATTACGTCAACCAAATGATGCCTAGGCATTTTTCCGCTAATTTAGCCGTCAAATTGTAATATCGGGATTTGTGAGTAACGTTCTTGTCAGAATATTTTCAGGTCTGTTTGGCTGAGATGATTTTTTAAAGAAAGTGAGTCTTAAAAGTTGATGCAATTCTCTTCGCAATAAAGCCACCGAAAAAACCAAGTAATCAATGCAACTAATTGTTGATAATCTTGTTGTCAACAATTAGTATATTTACATAGCGTAGGCCATCTAATCCAGCCTTTTGGGAATAAAGACCAAGTTGTAGGCAATTACAAATAATACATGATGAGAAAATCATTTTTATTGATACCAATTGTATGGATAATATTCAATCATACCTTTGCTCAGTCACGGCAACATAAGCAGCTTGACAGTTTATTCAATACTCTTTTTAAGCAGAAAGAGTTCAACGGAAATGTGTTGATTGCAGAGAAAGGAAAAATCTTATTTGAAGAAAGTTACGGTTTTGCGAATGAGAAAAATGGCCAAAAACTTAATAACCATACCATATTCGAGCTGGCATCTGTTTCCAAACAATTCACTGCCATGGGGATTGTTTTGTTAGAGAAACAAGGAAAACTAGACTATGATGACACAATGTCAAAATATATTCCTGAATTGGGGTTCGACGATAATATCAGCATCCGAAATTTACTAAATCACACGAGTGGACTTCCTGACTATATGGAGATTTTTGAAGAAAAATGGGATAAAGCAAAAATTGCTGTCAACCAGGATATTGTTAACGTCTTCGCTAAGTACAGACCGAAATTGATCTTTCAACCAGGCGCAAAATTCCAGTATAGTGATACGGGTTATACGCTATTGGCTCTGATAATAGAAAGAGTATCTCATCAGACTTTCGAGAAGTTTTTGAGTGAAAATATATTTCAACCTTTGAAAATGAGAAACACGTTTATCTATAGGAGCAGATTTAAACCTAAAAAAATAGAAAATTATGCTCTTGGATATGTTACAGATAGTGTTGGTAACAAAGTGCTTCCAGATAGTTTCGGCAAAGGATTTTATACCTATTATTTAGATGGAATCGTGGGAGACGGAACAGTTAATTCTACTACAGAGGATCTATTAAAATGGGACAGAGCACTATATGGCAATAAATTAATTGATGCAAAAGATAAGGATCTGATATTTAATTCTGTAAAAACCAACGATGGAAAAGAAACAAATTATGGCTTTGGCTGGTTCGTAGTCAATTCGAAAAAATATGGTCGAATAGTTTATCACACTGGAGGTTGGCCAGGGTATTCAACTTATATAGAAAGGCATTTGGACAGCGACAAAACAATTGTAATTCTGCAAAATCATTCAGAAGCTAAAATAAATTCATTTTTACAAAAAGTAAGAGCGATATTGTATGAACAATAATTTAAAAGCAAGGTGTTTTAATTTGTTTTCTGTACATTATATTGGTCGCAGAAAGATCTGACACTCCAAACTATTCCGATGACTTGCGGTCTGGTAGGATAAACCAAAATGTACTCCCCTCATTGAGGACACTCTCGGCTCCTATCTTTCCATCGTGTTTTCTGATGATTTCCGAACAGATGTATAGTCCAAGCCCCAGTCCAGAATATTCTTTGCCGGAATGACTTACTCTGTAATATCTGTCAAATAATTTAGGCAGGGCTTCTTGCTCGATGCCTATGCCAAAATCACGGACAGAGACTTTTACGGATTGATTTTCCAATACCTCGACATTTAGATGCACTTCTTTCGACATAGGCGCATACTTAATAGCATTATTGACAAAATTGATAACAACCTGATCGATCCTATGCTCATCGGCATATACCCTCGCAGTTTGATTTCCCGAAACAACTAATTGATATTCATTCTCAAAGCAGACATGGTCACAGGTACGCAGAAGAAGATCAAACATATTAAACCAATCTTTTTTGATTTCAAGCTGTCCCTCGGTAAGGCGGCGAATTTGCAATAGTTCAGCAACTAAATCGTTCATCTTCTCCACGCTTCTTAAGGACTGGTTGATCATTTTCGAATGGATATTACTATAAGGTTTATCCTTTAAAAGTTCAAGATACTGCAGGGAAGCTTTTAAAACTGTAATTGGAGTCCTTAACTCGTGGCTCACAATACTTAAAAAGTCATCTTTCTGCTGTTCAAAAAGTTTTCGATCTGTGATATCCAATGTCATGCCTACCATGCGGTCTGCGACTCCCAAATCATTGTAACGAGGACGTCCATGGGCCTGAATCCAATGCGTAGAGCCATCGCGCCATTTGACAGGATATTCTGTGCTATAGATTCCATTGGTGCGAATTGCCTCCTGCACCAGTTCTTTTACCCTGTCACGATATTCTGGATACATTGCCTCAAAAAGATCCGAATAACAGAAATCCTCCTCCGGCATAAATCCATAATTCATCTTAAACCGATCCGTGCTCTGCATCTTCCCCGTAGCTAGCTGCACCTCGGTAGATCCTAATCTGCTGGCGTCCATCGCAATTTCCAGTCGGGTATTTATTTCATTGATTGCTCTTCTGCTATTGACCTGTTCTGTCACATCTGTAGCAACAATAAGAATAAGCTTCTCCTCCTTTGAGAGACCATTCGTAGGCTGGTAAACGAAATTAAGATAGCGTTCCAGCGTTTCTCCGTCGACAGTAAGCAGGGCCTTGAGTTCTTTACCGTAAAAAGGTTCGTCAGTTTCATAAACATTTTTCAGAATATCAAGGAATTGCTGATCTTTCAGTTCTGGTAATGCCTCAGCGAGTCTCCTCCCTAATACAGAGCGATCTTTGCCCCAGATATCAAGAATATGCTGATTTACAACATCCACAATAAAGTCCGGGCCTTTCAAAGTAGCCATAGCTACGGGGGACTGCTCGATCATGATGCGGAAAAGCTGTTGCTGTTCATGCAACAGCGAAAATAGTTTATGAAGATTGTCTTCTGAAGTGATGAGTTCCTCGTTTTTAGATAGCAGATCGGCATTTACTACTTTAAACTCCTCATTTATGGCCAAAAGCTTTTCGTTGAGATTTTTTTCCGCAAGGGACTTTTCACCTGCAAGTTTTAAGGCATGCATACGTTCTGAGACTTCCGAAGCAGTATGAAGAATATATGCAGTTTTACCGTTTTCATCTAAAATCGCTTTATATTCAAAATCAAAGAAAAATTCCTGAAGTACACCATCTTTTTGAAGAAATGCGGAACAGTTTTTTGCAATGTAAGTCTCACCAGAATACCAAACTCCTTTGAGAATATCAACAAAAGGCTGTCCTTTAAGTTCGGGAACTGCATCTTGTAGGTTTTTACCCACAACCGATCTGTCCTTTCCCCAAAAATTGAGCATTGCTAGGTTGGCAGTCATTATTTTTATGTCTTCTCCCTGATAGACTGCAGTGGCATTGGGTGAGTGAAAAAGTATGCTGAGCAACGACTCAGAATCAATATTTTTGGGAGAATTCATACGATAAGATCAATAAAACAAATGTAATCAATTTATTTGCTATAAACCGATAACGCTTTAAATAGTTCTAACCCTAACGATTTTGACCCATAACTAACTGATGCTACGGACATAAATATTCTTAATAAATAAGTCAGTAACATTTAATGCTACTGACTTATCTCTTTGCTGATTACCCTTTATACTCACCAATAAGAATTACTGGTTTAATGGTCTTTCCTGATTCTGAATCTTCTATAGCTTGATTGATATCTTCGAATTTATATTTCTTAATTAATTTATCAAATGGGAACTGTCCATTCAGATACATCTCTACCATCTCTGGGATAAATTCGGTCGGTACACTGTCCCCTTCTACAATTCCGATCAACTTAATTCCTTTAAGTACATATGTATTCATTTCAACTTCAAGGGGCTTTGTAGCCACACCAACAATACCCATTTGTCCCAAGGACTTCAAACTCGATAAGGTATTATTAATAACATCATTACGACCGGTGGTGTCAAACCCAAAATCAAATCCTTTCGGGGAAATCTTTTGTAAAGATTCTACCACATTCTCATTACGGCTGTTAATGGTATGGGTTGCACCGAGTTCCAACGCAAAATCCAGACGTTCTTGATTGATATCGACTAATACGATCTCCGCAGCCGAACATGCTTTTGCCGCCAGCAAAGCAGCCAATCCGACAGCGCCGGCACCAGAGATAACAATTGTTTTTCCCGGAGATACTTTCAACGAGTTGATGATTGCTCCTGCCCCAGTCTGAATACCACAACCCAACGGTCCCAATAATTCTAACGGCGCTTTTTCAGAAACTTTTATAGCGTTTCTTTTATTTGCTATTGCGTATGTTGCAAACGAGGATTGAGAAAAGAAATTATCGAAGATATCTTGTTGGTTGTGTTGGTGACTATGAGAGCCATCCATACGTGCTCCCCCAAAATTCAAAGCCGGGAAATTTTCGCAGTAAGTGGGTTTACCACGCTGACATGTGTAGCACTCTCCACAGAAACCGAAAGTTAAAACAACATGATCACCCACTTTAAGGTTTTTCACACCATCTCCTACTTTCTCGATAATTCCAGCACCCTCATGCCCTAATACGATAGGAAAAGGAGTAGCGCCCGTTTGTTGATCTCTTGCAGCCATATCAGTATGGCAAGTTCCGGTTGCTACAATTCGTACTAATACCTCATCTTGCCGAGGTTCTTGTAGCGTTATTTTTTCCAATTCGAATTTTCCACCTTTTTCTTTTACTAATGCGGCTGTTATTTCCATTGTATTATCTTTTTGTTGGATTAAATTTATCACATTACAAGATTTTTTTTCTTGATCTAGATCAAGAAAAATCAGCCTTCTTAATTGCTTTATTAGGTAATTCGAATCATTTCACCTTATCTTCGGAAATATACTCTTCAGCTCTGTCTCGCTTCATGTACATATCATACCATATATCTGCGATCTTGTCCTGTACAGCGGAACCTTCCTTCATCCAAATACCAATACCGATATGACCTGCGTAAATGCCTTTTCCAGATAACTCGGTATTCAGATTAAGAACATAATTGCGAAGACCAGCCATCGCTATTCCTACGTTACCCATCATGGGTACAGGCGAAAATGAAGCACCTCCGGTTGTGAACAATAACGCTCCTGTATTTTTAGCCAACATATCCGAAAGTACTTCACGGATGGATGAAATTGCACCAAGCACATTAAATTGAAATTGATAAAGTGCATTTTCTTCATTAACATCTAAAGTTGCTACCAAATTATGGACACTTGGTATTGGGCTGTATTCAAGAACATCTATGACACCGTATTTTTCTTTGATAGCATCAAAGGCAGATGCGATCTGAGCTTTGTCCAAGATATCTGCGGTGAAAGCCGCTGCTTCGATTCCTGATATATTCAATCGTCTGACTAGGTCATTCAGCTTTTGCTGATTTCTTGCGATAAGGGCTATCCGAAAACCATTTTCACCAAATTTCTTTGCGATGGAGAGGCCCAGTCCAGCGCCTGCTCCAACTATTGCTATTGTTTTCATTTGTACTGATTTAATGAATGTATTTTATGGCTTTTAATGGCACTCGCCGTCAATTGAACAGTTTTTTCCTTGTATTACTTCTACTGTTGCCTGCGGATTTTCTTTCCGCCACTCAAAGAAGGAATTTTCAAGGGTTTGTAAAATATCATTGGGCTGTTGTGCTCCAGCGATGGCATATTTGCTGTTGATTACGAAAAAAGGAACACCTTTAGCGCCTAATGTCTGTGCTTCTTGGCCCTCATGTTCTACTTTTTGCATATAGATAGGGTCTGTCAGTGCAGTATTGATCTCGCCTTCCGTTAAACCGATTTCTTGTCCAAGTTCGACCAGTGTTTTCTGATCATTAAGATTGTTGCCTTTTGTGAAATAGGCATTAAATAAAATCTCTTCAGCTTTCTCACCGAAACCTTTGATTTTGGCAAACTGTATGATTCGGTGCCCCTTCATTGAATTGGTGACCAATGTTTTATCCAAGTTAAATTGAAGACCTACAGTTTTAGCATACTCGATCAGATCCTGATGCCTCTTTTTTGACTGCTCATAACTTAATCCCTTCCGGTCGGCCACAAACATATACATATCGTCTTGATATTTAGTGGCTTCGGGCATTGTTGGGTCAAGCTGGAAGCTTTTCCATTCTACTTCTACAAGGTCCCTATGGAGAAACTGAGCTAAAGCTTTCTCGAAATTACGCTTTCCGATGTAACAGAAAGGGCACATAATCTCCGACCATATTTCTATTTTCATTTTTTTTCCATCGTCCTATTTTTTTGTTTGTTTTAATTGCATTTGATTCTTTCCCTGACCAAACGTCATAATGAAGAAAAGGGATAATAGTACCGCTAGTGTACTATTTTTCATAGTTCAGTTTACGGAAATAATAATAAGACACAGCCAACAATGCAAACGGAATAAGCGGGGCAATACCTTTCGCCAGCCCATCAACAATACCATGCGCTAGACTTGCGGAAAGCAAGAGAATTCCGAAACCTACATAAGCCCATTCTTTGAGAATCGTCGGGATAGCTGGAATGAGAATGAAGATGGCTCCTACGATTTTTAAGATATCCAGTTCAAGTGGGAAATAATCTGGAAACTGCAAGTTTTTCGTCGTCTGGATGAGGTATTCTCGTGGCGCGAAGTAGGATGGCAAGATGATTAAAGCCATGGTAATACCGGTGATGATCCAATAGGTACGTTTTGTTCTTGCATCTGGATTCTAGGAGAAATCAATCTGTTTTGTCATTTTTAATTTACTTTAATTGTTGAAATAGATTTTTATAAATCAAAAATACGTACATATGCTTACATTTTGCAAGCAGTTACCCTAAAGTAAGCAGTTACCTTAAAGTAAGTAAAATGAAAGATCAATTTCCAAAAGCACCGAATCCGACTGTATGGCGAGAATGCTGACCGTTCGTGATACCCTTGACGATATCAGCGAAAAATGGAAAATCCTCATCATTGTTTCCATTATGAGTGGCCACAAACGTTTTAGAGAAATAGAAAGAAGTATTCCTAAAATTTCCTCAAAGGTACTTGCTAAAGAACTAAAAGATCTGGAAGAACACCAGCTCGTCAAACGTACCGTTTATGATGAGTCGCCAGTGCTGGTAGAATATACGGCCACTGATTATGTCTTTACATTACAAAAAGTCATTGAAGAGCTACACAACTGGGGTGTGAATCATAGGAAAAAGATATTGGGGAAGTAGTGTTTATACTAGATAGTATTAGCTTGATATGATATATTTCATAGTCTTACAATTTTTACGACCATGGTTCAAGGAAAATATTTTTAGACAAATAACTTGTTTTTATTAAAAACATTGTTTACCTTAGTGAAATAATCAGGCTTCTGCCATCGCTTCTTCTGAACTTTTGAGTTTACTCCATCTTATCAGTCTTCGCTTTTTCAGCCGCTAGTTTTTGTTATCAGCAGATCAGGTAAAGTTCCTTTCTTCAAATTGATATTTTCAATACGATTAAATACCATCCTCATTTTTTGTTTACAATTTGATTTAACTGCTTTATGCGTAGTGCTATATATTAAGTACTCACAGACGCAGGGAGAATTTGAGTAAAATATAATTTAATAATAAATATAATGCAACAAGGAACAGTAAAATTTTTCAATGAAACTAAAGGTTTTGGTTTTATTACACCGTCAAATGGAGGTCAGGATATTTTCGTCCACTCATCAGGTCTACTGAATGATGTACGTCAAAATGACGCCGTAACATTTGATCTCGAAAATGGAAAAAAAGGCATTAACGCAGTTAATGTGCGCATCGCATAATTAAGTAGGAAGCTTAAAAACTTCTTTAAATTAAGTTCAGCAGGTAGCAGGTATGTTATCTGCTTTTTTTTTGCCTATTTTATAGCACGGTTTCATGATCAAATCAATCTTTCACCGGAATTTTTAAGTCCTTATTGTGAATAGCACTGTATTTGGCAATGCGGTTACAAAGAGATAAGTAAACTTGGCTATAAGCGCTTTTTTTAATAGTTTAGTATTAAAATCAGCACAAGATTGTCCCTAATTTAGTCAGTCGATCGTCTTAACTGCAAATAATAAAAACTTTAAACATATGAAAGAATTTGCATTAATTTTTAGATTAAAGGACATTTCAGACTTCAAACCTTCTCCTGAACAAATGCAGGAACGTATGAATTGGTTAGCTGGAATTGCATCACAAAACAAATTGGTGGATAAGGGCAACACACTTTTACCATTTGAGGGAAGTGCGAAAACGGTGAAGCCTAACAATGTGATAACAGATGGGGCTTATACAGAAATTAAAGAATTTATCAGCGGTTATATTGTTGTGAAAGCAGATAACATTGACGAAGCGGTAGAAATAGCGAAAGACAATCCAATTTTTACCCAAGTGGGTGGAAGCATTGAAGTTCGAGAAGTTGTAAAACGTGATTAGAGAAATCCAAGCAAACTTTCCAACAGCATTTTTGTTGGAAAGTTTTGTATATTTTAATGGAGTGTGTAACAAAATTCTATACCATGGAGCTTCTACCTCATTTATTTCGCCTGGAGTATACAAAAATGACGGCGGTTTTATGTCGTAGTTTTGGTTTAAAGCATATTGAAATTGCAGAAGATATTGTCAGCGATACATTTTTAAAAGCTTCGCAACATTGGGCCGTCAACGGAATACCCGAAAATCCAAGGGCCTGGCTCTATGTGGTGGCGAAGAATAAAACCAAAGACTACTTCAAGAAACTATTGGTTTTTGAAACTAAAATAAAAAGCGAAATACAGCCTCACTTCCAAGTTGAACCCAATTTCGAATTTGATTCACAGATGGTTTCCGATAGTCAATTAGCGATGATTTTTGCGGTGTGTAATCCTGTAAACTCAGATGAAAGCCAAATTTGCCTGGCACTTCAGATTCTTTGCGGTTTTAGCATTGAAGAAATTGCAAATGCGTTTTTGACAAAGTCAGAAACCATTAAGAAGCGACTACAAAGAGGAAGGGCAAATCTTCGAAAAGATAATTTTCAAATTAAAAGTTTAACAAAAACCGATATTTGCTTACGATTGGACATGGTTTTAAGAACATTGTATTTATTGTTTAGCGAAGGCTATTTTTCTAAATCAGACAAACAGCAAATCAAAATAGATCTCTGTTCAGAAGCAACGCGACTCACATTGTTATTGACGGAGAATCCATTGACAAACACACCTGAATGCAATGCTTTATTGGCTCTTATGTGTTTTCAAAGTTCACGACTTAGGGCGCGCACAAATGATAAAAACGAGGCTGTTTTATTTGACGAGCAAGATAAAAGTCTGTGGGATAAATCACTTATTAAAAGAGGAAATTATTATCTGATAAATGCAACAACAAGTAACGAACTTTCAAAATATCATCTGGAAGCGGGAATTGCTTATTGGCATACTACAAAGACCGATAAAAACAAATGGGATTACATTTTAAAGCTTTATAACCAACTTATTTTAATTGAATATTCACCAATCACAGCACTAAACCGAACGTTTGCTTTTGCCAAAGTTTATGGCAACGAAGAGGCCATTCCTGTAGCCAAAAGGTTAAATTTAGTTGAAAGCAATTATTATCATGAATTGTTAGGTTACCTGTATTCCAACGTGAACATTGAAAGAGCTATTGAACATTACAAACAGGCCATTAATCTAAGCAAATCCAATACTGAAAGGCAAACTCTATCAAAGAAAATAAAGAAACTTAGTCTCATTTTAAAGAAATCGGAAATATCGCATTAAATGTTATCGATCAAAAATGCGCAATCTAGATAGACCGATACGATAAAATCAGAAAATGCGGACGATAGCTATTATTAAGTTTCTTGAGAAAATATATAGCGCATTTTACTACGATTATACATGGATATAAATTATCTTTTCCATACTTTTGCTGGTGTATGAACTCCCCAACCGAAGGCCCATTTGATAATTCCTTTAGTGCTGAATTAATTATTCAGGCTTTAGCTTCCTCCCCTGCACCTACCGCTATATATTCCGGCGAAAATATAATTATCCGCTTTGCGAATGCCGGTATGTTGGCACTCTGGGGCAAAGAATCTTCTGTTATCGGCAAACCTTTAATGGAAGCTATTCCCGAACTCGAAGGACAGCCGTTTCTAAAACTTCTACAAGAAGTGTGGCATACCGGAAAAACGTATGCTGTATCTGAGGCGCCCGCAGTATTGATCAAAAACGGAAAGGAAACACTGGATTATTTTGATTACGAATATAGAGCGCTCGTTGACCAAGATCAGAAAACATGGTGTATCCTAAATACCGCACTCGAAGTAACCTCACGCCGGGAGTTTTTGCGGCAGATAAAGCAGAAAGAAGAAATAGAGCAGGCACTCAATGAGGAGATGGCCGCTACACTTGAGGAACTTACTGCTACTAATGAGGAACTCAATAGCTATATAAAGCAGCTTGCAGATAGTCGGAAGTACATCCGAGCAATCATAGAGCAGGCGCCTGTGGGTATTGCCATGTTAAATGGTCCCGAACATCTCATTGAAATTGCCAATCCCGCTATTCTCAAGATTTGGGGGCGCAAAGAGTCAGAAATCATCGGACTTCCGCATGAAAGTGCGCGTCCGGAGCTTCAGGGACAACCCGTAAACGATTGGATTAAGCAGGTTTACAAAACCGGACATCCTAAAATTAATACGGAATTCACGGTGAAACTGCGCCACAAAGACGGCTTGAGAGAAGCGATCGTAAATTCCGTTTATCAGCCTATATTTTCAGAAGATGGCGATATTTCAGGTGTGCTTATTATCCTCGAAGAAATTACTCAACAGGTTTTGGAAAGAAGACGGAATGAGAATAATCAGCAGATGCTCGCGCTGGCAATAGAAGCGGGTGAGCTCGCGACTTTCTACTATCAGATCGCCACAAACCATTTTTCTGGAAATTCAATGCTCAAGACGTGGTTTGGCCTCTCAACAAATGAAAATGTGGACCTCAACCAGGCCTTATCAGTAATTTTACCAGAGGATAGAGATCGCGTGATTGCTGCAATTCAATACGCCGTTAGTACAGATTCCGATGGCTATTATTTTGTAGAATATAAGATTAAAAATAAGGTTGACAAAAAAATAAGGCTTCTTCAAGCAAATGGAAGAGTGTTCTATGATCAAAATGGTATTCCATTGAGTCTCAACGGTACGCTTAGAGATATTACAGAGCAAAAAAAAGAGGAACAGCGGAAGGACGATTTCATGGGCATGGTCAGTCATGAGCTAAAGACACCTCTAACCTCGCTTAAGGCCTATCTTCAAATGTTACAGCAGATGGACTTTCATACAAGAGAAGCTGCACCACAAAATATGCTTGGGAAATCTATAAAGCAAGTTGACTATATGACCAGTATGATTAATGGCTTTCTCAACGTGTCGCGATTAGAATCGGGCATGATGTATATGGATAAAAGAGCTTTTGATTTCAAATTGTTGTTTTCAGAAATTGAAGAAGAGATTCGCGTTACAGTCAAAACCCATAATTTTATTTTTAAATCTTCTGGGGCTGTGGATATATATGCGGACCGAGAAAAGATAGCACAGGTGATCCATAACCTGATTGGCAATGCCATAAAATATTCTGCTGTGGGATCAACGATAATTACAGATTACGTTGTGGATGGTAAAAATATCAATATCAGTATTCGGGATCATGGAAAAGGCATTCCATTAGATGATCAGGAACGAATATTTGAACGTTATTATCGGGTGAAGGAAATTAGCACTGGTGGAACTGCGGGCTTGGGTATCGGACTCTATCTATGTAAAGAAATAGTAGAACTTCATGATGGAACTATACGCGTAGAGAGTGTTCAGAAAGAAGGTAGCGTCTTTTCCTTCAGCCTTCCACTCCCCTATTAAGCGCAATAGCATTATAATCTTCAGTCAGTCTTATGCCTGGAGTGCGGTCAACTTATCAACCTTTGAAATAACATCGTTGATGTCAAATGGTTTGCTCATAAAATCATCAGCGCTATGTGGATCATCCGTTTTCATAATTTTAGCGTGGGCGCTCATCAATAATACCGGTACATTGGATGTTATTGGGTCGCATTTAAGTTCTCGGCACACCTCGGTTCCGAGCCCATCAGGCAACATCACGTCAAGCATAAATAAATCCGGCTGAATATCCATCTCCCTACAGTTAAACTCCTTTACGGTTGAAAAGGTTACTACGTTATAATTTTGTGATGACAAAAGAAGTTCAAGCACTTCCTGTATACCAACCTCATCTTCTAGAATAAAAACAGTTTTCATATTTTCTTTTAAGGAACCCAATAAATTGACTGAGCAAAATGCCTTAAGTAACTAACCTAAGATATGATCAAATAGTTCAATTTAGTTAAACAAAAATTGTGCAACTGTTATACTGCGTGAGGGATTTTTTTAAAGAATTTTGCAGTCGATGTTATTCAAGCATGCAATCAACATTATTCATGGATAAGTTGCTCATGTAAAATTCCATATTTATAACTTACTTAACTTGGAGAATTGATCGCTGATGACTGAAATTCTCCAGGCTGAATCTACCATGGTATTTACCCATTCCCGAGGTGCCTACTCCACCGAAAGGAAGATAATGCGAACCGACGTGGATCAATGTACTGTTAATTTCGGCATCACCGCTTGTTGTTCTAGCGATCACATCCTCCGCAAATTTTTGGTCTTCCGAAAATACATACAGTGCCAAAGGCTTTGGTCTGGAGTTAATTTCATTTAATGCTTCGTCAATATCAATATAAGTCAGGATAGGCAGTATTGGCCCAAATATTTCTTGTTGCATCACAGCATCATCCCAATTTACATCCGTCATTAGTGTAGCTTCGAAATGACGTGTATCAAGATCGTATTTACCTCCATAGATTACTTTTTCAGGTGCCGCATCAAGATAAGAAGCTAGATTTTTGATTTGATGCTGACTTACGATCTTTCCAATTTTCCCTAATGATTTATCTTCGTAAGTTGTTTTTAAATAAGAATTAAAATGGTCTATAAACGCATCTTTGACGGATTCATGTACATAGATGTAATCGGGCGCAACACAGGTCTGCCCGCAATTGATCCATTTTCCTGAAGAAATACGCTGAACAGCTTTCTCTAGATTAGCATCGTGATGAACGATCGTTGGAGATTTCCCACCTAACTCTAATGTAAGCGGTATGAGCTGCTCAGCGGCAGCTTTCATGATGATTTTACCGACCTTTGGACTTCCCGTAAAAAAGATATAATCAAAAGGTAGAGTCAATAAGAAGCTATTTTCTTCGATGGAGCCTTGAAATACGGCAACATATTTTTCATCAAACGCTTCTTTCACAATCTCTTCAATTACCTTTGCAACATGTGGTGTGTTTTCAGATGGTTTTATAATAGCTGTGTTTCCCGCCATAAGGGCGCCAATGAGCGGACTGAAAGTCAACTGAACCGGATAGTTGAACGGACCGATGATGTAATTCACACCGTAGGGCTCGTAAATATACTTGCTAATGACTTCAGCTCCTGAGGTATGCGGTTTTGATTTGACAAAGATCGGTTTTACCCATTCTTCCATATTTTGGATCATATCGTCAAGCTCATTGAGTACTATCTGAACTTCGGCATATTCCGCTTCTACCCTGCTTTTCCCAAGATCGATATTCAAAGCATCACAGATTGCGTCAGTATAACTCGTAAATACCTTACGGAAATTTTGCAATTGCATTTTGCGAAACGTAATTTCTTTCGTACTCTGCATTCTGAAAAAGTCTTTTTGTTTTTCAAATACGTCTTTTATCTTCTTTTGAATTTCAGTTTTCATTTTATTATTATTTTGTGCAGCTTCAAAATCTTTGTCCGGCATAGGTGTAGTGCGTGCATATTGTCCTTACGAATAGCAAGCAGTTGCGCGCTGCCGTTAAATTATAAAAGGCAGTACAAACTGCCTTTTACATAGTCTATAAATTATCTTTTAAGGAGTGTAATTAATTTCTCAGCCACAGCTTCTGACGATGCTGGGTTCTGTCCAGTGATAAGGAGACCATCTTCCACCACATGCACACCCCAGTCATCTGTTTTGGTATAATGACCGCCCAATTTTTTCAACTCATCTTCTACAAGAAACGGCACAACCTCTGTCAGTTTAACAGCAGCTTCTTCGCTATTAGAAAAACCAGTTACGTTTTTACCTTTAACAAATGGTTCACCATTCTCGAATTTTACATTTTTAAATACACCAGGAGCGTGACAAACTGCTCCTACAGGTTTTTTGCTATTGTAAAAATCAAGAATCAACTGTTGAGAATCGCTATCATTTGCCAAATCCCAAAGCGGTCCATGACCTCCAGGATAAAATACAGCATCAAAATCGCCAGCTTTTTGATCACTCAATTTTTGTGTATTCGCAATAATACCCTGTACTTCCTTATCTTTATAGTATCGCTCGGTAGCCGCTGTCTGCGCATCCGGAACTTCACTATTTGGATCGACTGGAGCTTGTCCTCCCTTTGGAGTGGCCACAGTTATTTCAAATCCAGCATCCTTAAACGAATAATAAGGTGCAGCAAATTCTTCCACCCAAAATCCTGTTTTATGTCCTGTATTTCCCAGATCATCATGGGAGGTAACTACAAATAGTACTTTCATGTTTTTTATATTTAGTGATTTTTACTTTGTTTAAAACCTCGATTTGTAAATCAAATTTACAAATAAAACTATGTTGTGCAAAATATAATATTGAAATACATATATCGTGACTTTATTTTTACCTTACTTTCCGAATACCTGTTTGAGAAAATAATTCTAATACGTATGCCTGTCTAATAACATCAAATACTATAAAATGGTTGGCACATTACTGTTTTAAATGTTGATCGGAAATGCAATTGAGTGTTTTTATTCAGTATCTTTATGGGAAATAGATCCAATTATTGAACCGGACCGCTAAATGGAGCAGGGCATCCAATATAATAATGTATGATAACAATTGATAATTATCTCGACAATCATTACATCCACCGTAGTAACTGGCTCAGGGCTGCTGTTCTAGGTGCTAATGATGGTATTATTTCTATTTCCAGTTTGGCCATTGGTGTAGCTACCGCCAGTGTTGCGCGAGATCCGATTGTACTGGCAACAGTTGCTGGGCTTGTTGCGGGTGCTTTATCAATGGCCGCAGGTGAATATGTGTCGGTAAGCTCGCAGACAGATACCGAGATGGCCGACATCGAGCGAGAAAAAAAAGAGTTGCAGGAAATGCCTGAAGAGGAGTTGCAGATTCTTGCCCAGATCTATGAGCGGCGCGGATTAAAAAAAGAAACTGCGATGCAGGTTGCGATTGAACTTACAGAAAAAGATGCATTGGCTACCCATATCCGAGACGAACTTGGCATAAATGAAATTAGTCAGGCAAAGCCCATACAGGCTGCACTTGCATCAGGAGCTTCGTTTACTGTTGGAGGTATTTTACCTTTATTGGTTATTCTTTTTTCCCCCGTTATTGGAATGGAATATTGGCTTTATGGATTTACAATCTTCTTTTTGATCCTTTTGGGTGCTATAGCTGCTAAAACGGGAGGGTCAAGTATAAAGAAAGCGATAATCCGCATAACAGTGTGGGGAACAATAGCTATGGCCCTTTCTGCCGGTGTAGGTTATCTTTTCGGTGTTAATATTTAATATAAATTAAGGAACTACATTTCACCTAGTGGTCTTTTTCATGCCGAAATTATTTTTTTAAGCTAAAAACCATCGAAATACATATAATGATTAACAGTATAATAGAGAACACAAACAACAGATCGTACAGCCATGCGCCCTGTGGGTAAAAGGCATCATTTGCTAAAAAAAAACGCTGCAGATTGGGGTTGTGTGGGTCATAAAACAATAAAGTTTCTTTTGTTTTATCTTTCTTATTCGCTCTATTTAACAATTCCACACGCATATTTTCAAAACTCCGATCACCCCAAATTGGAAAATATGAAAATCGCTTTTCAGCCTTTCTAACTTTTTGTTCATAAGAGCTACCGTTTGCAGTAAATTGGTATTCCAAATCGATATAAACGTATTTGGTCCTCCCACGTTGTATATTACTTGTTAGATCTCGAATGACTGGGGTTACTGCAGTCCAACTTGGATGAGTCAACTTAAATTCTTTCCGATCCAAATACGGACTTACTGCAAAGACCGCTACGATTAAGGCATAAATAATGAATAACAAAGTGACAAAGGCACTAAGCTTGCTCATTGACATGCTAACGGGCTTTCCGTTGATCTCATACCGTACCTTCCTATTAATGTTTGAATTGCTTAATTTTCTGGCAATTACATCTTTTAATAGAAAATAAAACAACGAAGTAATTATAAAGGCATAGATTAGATAGCGATAGCTATTCATTATAAAAACGACAACAGCAACAAATCCCGCAAGCACCAACCATTGAACGATTTTCCAAAATATTTTCATTAGGCTTTCCTCAAAATAATATCATATACTATTGTCTAACGGCTGCTTAATTACACTGCGTCACGATTAGGACGAGGCTGAGCAAAGAACCGAAATTTTAAAAAATTAAAAAAATAAATGTAGTAGATGAGCACATTCTATAATCGTGTTGAATGAATATTTCGATATAAAATTAATAAAAATTAATTTAGCGACGTTATGCTTAGCATAAGACTTCGTATATCCTGTTGAATTGATCGAATGGTCGCCTGCAGTTCATTGTGCATATTCGCCAGATCATGAAGCTCCTCAGCTGCAAACACCCCGCCATCTCTAAAGTAGAGTTCCTCCAATGAACTTTCCTGCTGATCATCTAGGCCATACTGCAACCAACGTTGGCGAGTTGTCTCGACTAAAGAGAGGTTTTTAGAATTACTAAAATTCTTCTCAGATATAATGCCCCAAATGGAACTTGGATAAATCTGTGCGTTATTATTTTGATACCATATACTTTCGAGCATATTTCGCTGCAGGGTCATCCGGATCTTTTTCCCTTTAGGATTTAATGTCATAAATCCTAAGGCAGCTGTACCCAGGCCTCCTGCAATGCTAAGTCCATTATTGAGCTCCTTGCTATTTACTGTCGTTGCAGTTACAGCCGTAACTGCACCTAAAAGGATGGAAGCTACGGTAAGTCGAGTCTGACTCTTTGCATTAAGACCATCTATGTAGTTCGCGAGCTTATCAATGCGTTCGCCATTACAATCAAGTTCCGCTGCAATGGCATTCAATTCGGACTCAAACAACATATATTTTTCAATCATCCTCTGTTTGGCAACAAGCTTTCTTGCAGAATCATCATCACTATTTAAATAATCTAGTACTGAGCGTGATAGGTTGAGGTATTTAATCAGAACAAAATTATGTGGAGAGAGATGCTTTACAAGTTGTATACTATCAGAATTAGAAATTTGTTGCACTGGAATGGATTGATAGGTAACATTTGGCATGCAATAATTCTTAGTCAAGGTCTGCACCTGAACAGTATTGATTAAGGATGAACAGCTTGTCAACAGCGCTACTGAAAAAAAAATCAGAGAAATCGATGAAAGGACTATTTTCATAATAAGGTCGCTTGAATGTTCCAAATAACATCAAACGATCTAAAATGTTTTGGTGCGCGTAAAGGTTATTTTATGAATAATTTTTATAGCTGTATTACCGTGAGTTAAAAAAGGATGTAACAAATTACAATATCAATGAAACACGGGAAAAATCCATCCATTAATGATCGATTATCAATCCTTTCCGCCCAGAATTAGCGCTAATTCCTGGGCGGGATAATTTTATTTGACAACTGTTGCTTCGAATTCAATCTTGAGTGTCTCAAAAAGTTTGTTAACCTCCATAACGGTGGTTGCCTGCTGTAATTGGTGCTTTTTAATCCAGAGCTGAAGAACATCGAAATTTTTAAATAACTCTTCCTGTTCGGTTGTGTAAACATTAAGTCGAACAATATTCTTTATTTCAAATTGAGACTGAAAAATGACTTTTTCAAGATTTTCTAGCGCCATCAAAATCTGGGTTCTCATATCGGCGTCGCTAGAAATTCCATCATCGTCGATTGCTGTCTGTCCTGAAATATACAGCGTACTCCGTGCATTTTTAACTTCTACAGCTTGCACATAGTCTCTGGCATCCTGCCACTGCCAAGGGTTGATAACTCTCTTTTCCATGTTATTTATTTTAGTTAAAGAAAGTTCAAAGTTCGTCGAAATGAATGCATGTTTTGTGTGACATTAATCACAATAACTTGGGCTCCGAAAAAAGCGGCTTAACGTTTCCCTTGAAACCCCAAGATAAAGTGCCAGCGTAGTCTTGGGAATCCGCTGTAGCAGTAGAGGGTAATATTTAAGGAAATGCTCGTATTTTCCTTGTGCAGATAAGGTCATGAGAGAAAGAATCCGGCGCTGGCTGGAAGTATGGCCTCTTACAGCCTTATTTAGAAAAAAATGAGTCATTTTGGGAACTTCTTGCAGCAATCGATGGTATCCCCCGTAAGAAAGTTTTAAAACCCTGGTATTTTCAATACATCTCAACGATTGCGAAGCTCTAGTTTGGGTATAGAATGCATGGTAATCAGTTTCCCACCAGGCATCCATAGCAAATGATATAATGTGCTCATTAGCCTGATTATCCATAACCGAAAGTTTTACAAGTCCCGATAAAATAAAGTACATATGTTCCACTTTATCGCTCTCTCGTATAATGAAATCTTTCTTTTTAAACGTATCGCTAACGAAGAATGTCATAATGTGTTCTATTTCCTTTTCGGAAACATCGATTGTTTGCTTTATATCGTTGATCAGAAGTTGGCTCATGTCTAGCAAATATATGAATATGCGTATTATGGATAAACTTTTTTAGTATCGTGGCAACCATTTGTACAATAGCTCCGTCAACGTTTTCTTAACAAAGGGTTTCACCGCAAAATCGTCCATGCCATACGCAATACACCTTTCTTTCTCACCTTTAATATTACTCGCAGTCAACGCTATAATTGGTGTACGAATTTCTTGGTTCTCATTTTCTCTGATTAATTTGGTTAATTCATAGCCATTCATCTTAGGCATTTGTATGTCCATGAATACCAAATCTGGCGCATGTTCCTTAAATAATTCATACCCCTTCACACCATCGGAAGCCTCTATGATCTCAGCATTAGGAAGAAGATTCTGCACAATAGTATGGGTGAGTAACATATTGAATTTATTGTCTTCTATAATTAATATTTTGTGTTTTGACTCCAAGAAAATGGTTTCTTCATCGTTGGATCTGACTGATTTAACATGCTGTTTTAATACGCCAACCAACACAGAATATAACTGATCGATCTTAAAGGGTTTATTAATAGAAGGAGTGAATTCACTTTTAGTACTATCAGAGGCATTGCTTTCTACGGTAGATAACATTAAAACAATCGGCTGCTCAGTATCATTGTAGATTAGTTTTTCTCTAATTTTTTTTATTGTATCAATACCGTTCATTACAGGCAGATCATGATCAATAATAATCATATCATACCGATGTCCTTTGGCTAATAATTGGAGAACTTCAAATCCGTTATCAGCTAAAGACACATTAACTTTCTTCATATTTAACATTAATGCAGTATTAGCTCTGTCGGTATCTTCCCGGGCAACAATCAGCATATGTAAGGACTCCAAAAGTTTCCACTCATACACTTCACCTTTTAAGGATCTTATGGTTATTTCGAAATAAAATTTGCTCCCTTCCCCATATTCACTTTCTAATTTTAGTTGACTACTCATCATTTTTAGCAACTGATTTGAAATACTAAGTCCAAGTCCAGTTCCTCCAAACGTTTTGCTTATTGAAGCGTCTTCCTGCGAAAATGCTTCAAATATTTTTTCCTGTCTGTCTGGTTTAATACCCATACCGGTATCAGTAACACTAAAGCGTAGCGTTGTGGTGTTGCTGTCGGAAGAAAGTACATCAGCAAGAAGCTCAATCTTTCCCTTCTCAGTAAATTTTAACGCGTTGCTTAGTAGATTCATGAGCACTTGTTTTAATCGAAGAGTATCAACCCAAATATAATGCGGTAACGATTCAGATAAGCTCAACTTAAAATCTAACTTTTTGATTTTTAATTGAGGATCGATCAAACTCGTTAACTGAGCAAGCATTTCGTATAAATCACTTTTCTCAACTAAAAGTTCTAATTTCCCTGCTTCAATTTTAGAAAAGTCAAGTATATCATTGATAACTCCCAAGAGAAGATTAGCGGACTGATCGATGATAGATAGATACTCTTTTTGTGTAACATCAAGTTTTGTACGACTCATTAAATCCGTAAAACCAATAATTCCATTAAGAGGTGTGCGAATTTCATGACTCATATTAGCCAAAAATTCAGATTTTGCTTCACTTCCCTGGTCAGCAAGTTTTTTAGCTTTTTTTAACTCTTCACGCTGCAAAACACTCTTCGTGATATCGGTGGCTATGCACAGATAACCTATAATCTGGTCCGAAATATCCCGAATTGCCGTAACAGCTACAGATACATAAAGTTGGGTCAAATCCTTTTTTACATATATCCATTCTCGCTGCTCTGATCCATAACGTTCCGCATTCTCAACAAATACCCTAAATTCACTAACAGGATAGCCCAGTTCAATTTCCAATTCATTGGCGCGTCCTTTTATTTCATTGCTACTATGAAATAATGTTGGGCTAATTTTTCCGATAACTTCCTCACTGCGATATCCTAAAAGGTTTTCAGCTCCCCGATTAAAAAGTGTTATCAACCCTTCTGAATCAGTTGCAATAATGCCTACTGGAGTTGTAGCGTTTAATACATCTTCAAGCAGTTTTTTCGACTGCATCGAATCCTCCTCAGAACGCTTTCGCTTATCAACATCCTGAAAAGTCCCATATAGTCGAACGCATTTCCCATTATCAAACGCTGCATTTCCGAGGACTCTAACCCATAGTCTTTGGCCTTGATATGTTTCAATCTCCAATTCCAGATCCCAAGGTGTTCCAGTAAAAATAGCGTCATTCATAGCCCTAACAATTTTCATTCTATGTTGCGGATCCTTGTAAAAATCAATTGCTGTTTCGACAGTAGGATTATAATCCATAGAAACGCCATGGATAGTTCTAGTCATTTCAGACCAATTGATTGAGTGTTCTATTAAATCATACTCCCAGCCACCTACCCTAGCCACTTTACTCGTCATGTCTATTGTGGATTTTACATATGCCAATTCACTGCTTAGATTAAAACGGCTATTCCTATCGTAGAGCAGTTCAAGCACTTCGAGGCATAATAATGATAAGACCGTATGTTGATTATCATCAATGTCTCTAACATTGCTATCCATAACGCTTAAAAAACCAACCGTCTTTCCATCTGGATTTTTTAGTGGTATTTCCAAGTAGTACATGATGTTATATTCTTGGAAAACCACGGAATTGCGCAACAGACATCGTTCATTCTTCAGATCTGAAAGCTCTGAATGAATACCATCATCAAACATATAATCCAGGAACACTTTGTCTACACTGACATTTCCTTTAGCATCGTGGAAGTATGTACCGACAAAATTTCGATTATTGTCAAATAAAGTTAATATGGCCATCTCCGCATAACAGATCAATTTAGCCTTAAGGAGCACCCGAAAGAAATCATCCTTAATCATATCAGCTATCAGCCTATAATTTTGATCAGTTATGAAGTGAAAAGTGTTTTCGTTTTTAGGATATTTTTGGTTGTGCATAAGGCCATAATATGCTAGACAAATTTAAAATATATGAACAAAACAACCGTGTTAATCAAATGGTTTTTTAATAAAAAAGATTTAAGTTGAATTATAGCTTACTAGTGCCCTCCTAATAAAACTAGTTACCGTGCAATAAAGCTTGAGTAGAAAGTAAAATTCAAGAAAATATTTGATGGCAAAACAAATTCAATACTATTTTTTAATAACTTTGTATAGGATGAAAAAAATGCTTGCTATATGCTTTTTGACGATCTATATCGCCTCTGCAACAGAAATTGCGCAGTTGTTGCGGTTTCCATTGTTGATTGAGCATTATTTTGAGCATAAGGCGAAAAATCCACAGCTATCTGTCTTCGAATTTCTAAAGATTCACTATAATGGAGATCACCTGGAAAACCATCCACATGATGACGACTTTGAAGAAGATCAGAAGCTCCCATTCATGATGCATACAGCTTCATACTATGCTGTTTTTGTTTGCCCTCCCACTATAGAAGTGGAAATGCACAACAGCTCCCAACCGAAGCAGCATACCCCTACTCCAATCCATAACGATCGGTTTATAGACGATACTTTTCTTAGTTCCATCTGGCAACCGCCAAAATTCTGTTAATACATTCCTCTTTTTATTAGGATAAAGACATCCGCAGTTCAGCATCTTTTTTGACAGTAAATGCCTATAGTTTCTGTATTGGAATAAGGAAGCATTTTTCAATGTCAATACATTGCTGGTCATTCGTGTCTTTGTCAAAACTTACGATTTAACAGAATCAAATTGATATGCTTACGAAAATTATTGAGTTCTCTGTAAAGAACAAACTCATTGTCGTGCTGTTGATGTTGGCTTTGATCGGTGTAGGTGCTTATCAGGTGACGAAATTGCCTATTGATGCCGTGCCCGATATTACCAACAATCAAGTGCAGGTCATTACAATAGCTCCATCCTTTGGAGCAACAGACATTGAAAGGCTCGTTACTTTTCCAATCGAACAGGCCAACAGTAATATTGCTGGATTACAGGAAATCCGGAGCTTTTCGCGATTTGGCTTATCCTTGGTAACCCTTGTTTTTGAAGACAACATTGATATCTATTGGGCGAGGCAACAGGTAGCTGAGCGTCTCCAACAGGCGCAACAGGAAATCCCACCTGGTATAGGTTCTCCGCAGTTAGGTCCTATTTCAACAGGTCTTGGCGAAATATACCAATATGTTATTCGCCCCGAGCAGGGATATGAGGGTAAATATAATGTGACTGAGCTCCGTACAATCCAGGACTGGATTGTCAGAAGGCAGCTGCTGGGTGTTAAAGGGGTAGCCGAAGTCAGCAGTTTTGGCGGCAAACTCAAACAATATGAGATCGCTGTAAACCCCGACAGGCTAAATGCTTATGGGATTACCATGAACGACGTCTTTGATGCCCTCAACACCAACAATCAGAATACCGGCGGTGCTTACATCGAAAAAGGACCGACAGTGCTTTACATCCGAAGTGAAGGACTAGTTGGCACGATTGAAGACATTCAGAATATTGCGATCACAGGGAAGCAAAATGACTTACCTATTTTCATTCGGGATGTAGCCGATGTCCGCACGGGCTTTGCAACGCGATATGGTGCCATGACCTACAATGACAATGGTGAGGTGGCTGGAGCCGTCGTCATGATGCTTAAAGGAGCCAACAGCAGCCAAGTGATTGAGGATGTCAAGGCCAAGGTAGAGGAAATCCGAAAAACCCTACCCAAAGGAGTCGTCATAGAGCCATTTCTAGACCGTACCAAAATGGTCAATAATGCCATCAGCACCGTGCAGACAAACCTTTTGGAAGGTGCACTTATTGTGGTATTTGTACTAGTTCTCTTTTTGGGCAACATACGCGCCGGATTGCTCGTAGCTTCCGTCATTCCGCTAGCCATGCTTTTTGCAATCTGTATGATGAACCTTTTTGGGGTGAGTGGTAACCTAATGAGTCTTGGTGCACTGGATTTCGGATTAATCATTGATGGGGCAGTCATTATTGTTGAATCCGTCATGCATCAGCTTATGCAACAGCAACGATTCAAAGATATATACAAAGTACCCGCTTCTGAAATGGACGATTTGGTAACAGCATCAGCCGGTCGCATGATGAACAGTGCTGTCTTTGGACAGATCATTATTCTGATCGTTTACCTTCCAATCTTAACGTTGCAAGGAATCGAAGGCAAAATGTTCAAGCCTATGGCAGAAACGGTTGCTTTTGCCCTATTGGGGGCATTCCTTTTATCGCTCACCTATATTCCGATGATGAGCTCGTTCCTACTCCGTTCAAAAAGTAACAGACCTTCGCTTTCGGATAAGCTGATGAAAAGACTGGAAAAGTTTTATCTACACACACTACTCAAAGTACTGCGAATTCCAAAGACAATTTTTACACTGGTGATTTTACTTTTTATAGGAGCTGTAGTGGTACTCAGTCAGCTAGGTGGTGAATTTATCCCTTCACTGGAGGAAGGTGATTTTGCGGTGGATACCCGCGTCCTCCCGGGAAGCAACCTGACGACGACCATTGAAAGCACACAGAAAGCTGCCCATATCTTAAAGAGCAGATTTCCGGAAGTAGAAAAAGTAGTCACCAAAATTGGCAGTGGCGAGGTGCCGACCGATCCTATGCCCATGGAGGCCTCGGATATGATGGTTATCCTAAAAGACAAGAAGCAATGGACTTCGGCACATACGTTTTCTGAACTTGCTACAAAAATGAGCGAAGCATTGAAAGATGTCCCCGGTATTACCGCTGGTTTTCAGTACCCCGTCCAAATGCGGTTCAATGAGTTGATGACGGGGGCACGTCAGGATGTTGTCCTCACAATATTTGGAGACAACCTGGATTCCCTGACTTTACATGCTCAAAAAATAGGTAAAATTATAGAAACAGTCCAGGGAACCCAGAATCTTTACATCGAACCGATTGCCGGGCTTCCGCAAGTTGTGATATCCTATAATCGCCCCATCATTGCGCAGTATCACCTCTCAATCGCCGAAGTGAACAGAACCATCAATGCTGCCTTTGCTGGACAGCGAACAGGCTTAGTGTTCGAGGGTGAGAAACGATTCGACATGGTCGTACGGCTAGCTGCCAGAGACCGAAATAACATTACTGATATCCGTAACCTTTTAATACCTACTCCCATGGGAAACCAAATTCCATTGTCCCAATTGGCCCGTGTAGAGATTGTACAGGGCCCTAACCAGATCCAACGGGAAAATGCGCAACGGCGGATTGTTGTCGGATTTAATATCAACGGTAGAGATGTACAAAGTATCGTTCATGACTTACAAGCTAAGATTGCTAAAGAAATCAAACTTCCAACTGGATACTCCATCAAATATGGCGGCTCTTTTGAAAACCTCAATAATGCGAAACAGCGCTTGTTGATTGCTGTACCTATTGCGTTAGCGCTAATTTTTATACTGTTATTCCTTGCATTTAAATCTGTTAGAGAAAGCGTATTGATCTACACTGCTATACCATTGTCAATTATCGGTGGCGTGTTCTTATTGGCGCTGCGGGGAATGCCTTTTAGCATTAGTGCCGGAGTTGGATTTATTGCGCTGTTTGGGGTCGCTGTGCTCAATGGAATCGTATTGATATCTGAATTTAACCGACTTCGAAAAAGCGGCATCCGTAATATTGTGCGTATTGTCGTTGATGGTGGAGAAAATCGGTTACGTCCTGTTTTAATGACCGCATCGGTGGCCTCACTGGGATTTATTCCAATGGCGCTGAGCAACGGAGCTGGAGCTGAAGTACAACGCCCTTTAGCAACTGTGGTTATCGGTGGTCTCCTTATTGCGACACTATTAACTTTATTTGTGCTTCCACTGCTTTTCGTAACGATGGAAAGCGGATTTAAAACGCGTAAATTAAAAGGAAAGCATATTGTACCTCTTTTGATAGCCTTTGTTGTTTTTGCAACAGAAAAATCCACAGCACAGACCAAGATCACTTTAGATCAGTCTATTGAACTTGCGCTTCAAAACAACCGAAACATAAAAATTGAAAAACTGCGTGTAGCCTATGCCAAGGCAATGATAGCGACATCCACTGCTGATGTTCCTCAAACGGACCTAAGCTTGGATTACGGGCAGATCAATAGCGCCTATCAAGATACAAAAATCAGTATCAGTCAACGTTTTGGATTTCCTGCTGTCTACAGAAGGCAACGCGCACGCTATACCGAAGAATGGAAAAAAAGCCAGCTGAATGTCACCCTCAAAGAGTTTGAGCTGAAAAAGGCTGTCAGTCTAACCTACTATAACATCTTGTATTGGCAGCAAAAGGAAATACTTTTGAACGAGGCATTGTCCCTTTATAGCAGCTTCCTTGACAAAACTATACTACGTAAAAAAGCAGGAGAAAGTAATGCCTTGGAAAGTGCAACTGCGGCGAATCAAAAGGCAGCAATCACAATCCAATTGAGACAGGTAGCTGATGAACTAAAAGTCTTTCACCTGCAATTTCAATGGTTGCTAAATACACCAGAAGCCTACAGCCCTATCCAAGTGGAAAAGGCTATTTTCGTTCAGTCATCGGTAGTCGATCATCCTTTACTCAAAGTACTGGAACAAGAAAAGATAATCGCAGCTCAGGCAACTGCAGTGGAAAAATCCAGGCTGCTTCCCCAATTACTGCTAGGCTACAATCTGAATAGTTTTAAAGGCGCGGGGCCTGATAACAGAATCTACGACGCGAGTCCAAGATTTCATTCGGTGCAGTTAGGGCTCTCCATACCGTTATTTTCCAGCGGACAGCGTGCTCGGATCGAAACGGCACGTCTGGCAGAAACCATTGCAAGCGATGAGCTTCAAAATGCACAATCTGCGCTTGAAAGACGGGCCCAAGAATTCGCGCAACGCTATCAGACCAGTCTTGCTATTGTCGATCAATATGAATCCGAGGGACTCAAAAATGCAACAATAGCTTTTGAAACAGCACAGAAGCAGTTTTCCAATGGAGCAATTGACTATCTCGAATTTGTCACTTTAATCAATCAGGCGATCTCGCTGAAAAGTAGCTATACAGATGCATTGTGGCAGCTCAATGAAAATGCCATTCAGCTTCATTACATCATGATAAATCAATAGAAATGAAAACGAAAAATATGATAGTCCATTACATCGTCCTTATGTTGACAACAACTGTCATCTCTTGTCAGAGTAATAAAGGAGATGTGCCACCGTCATCACCCAAGTCGAAGGACGAAACTCTTGTCTCCTTAACGGAAGCGCAACTGCACAATACCCAAATAGAAACTGTAACGCTCTCACACCAGCCGATAGCCAGCATATTAAAACTGAATGGAAAAATTGATGTACCGCCTCAGAATATGATGTCTGTAAGTATTCCTTTGGGGGGATACCTAAAGAGTACCAGCCTGCTGCCAGGCATGAAAGTATCAAAAGGTGATATTATTGCCATCGTCGAAAATCCACAGTTTATCCAACTGCAGCAAGACTATCTTGCCGCCCAGTCGAAACTACAATTTGCCCAGCTCGACTACAGACGTCAAAAAGAACTCAACCAGAGCCAGGCAAGCAGTGACAAAGTAATGCAGCAAGCACAGGCCGAAATGGACAGCCAGCAGATAATTATGAATGCAATCGCCAGACAGCTAGAACTTATTCATATTCAACCAAGTACTATTACTGCAGGAAATATCCGTAAAAGCGCTCCCGTCTATAGCACGATCGATGGCTATGTAAGTAAAGTGAATGTCAATATCGGAAAATATGTAAATCCTTCCGATATCCTCTTTGAGTTGATCAATCCAACGGACACTCATCTAAATCTGAAAGTCTATGAAAAGGATCTTGAACAATTACGTCCAGGCCAATCACTATTGGCTTACTCCAATGCTAGTCCCAGTAAGAAGTATGCTGGAAAAATCCATTTGATCGGCAAAGATGTCGATCCTACAGGCATGACAGATGTCCATTGCCATTTGGATAAATATGATCAGGAGCTGGTACCAGGTGTATATATGAATGCTGAAATCCAAACGACAACGAGCTTGGGACAGGCTCTGCCGGAAGAATGTATCGTAGATTTCCAAGGAAAAAGTTACGTATTCGTCTCAGAAGGAAACAGGAACTATCGTCTAACAGCAATATCCGTTGAGGAGCCCCAAAAAGGCCTAGCTAAGGTGTTAAACGGTCGAGATTTCGAAGGTAAAAAAATCGTTAGTAAAAATGCTTATACCCTATTAATGCAGTTAAAAAACACAACCGAAGGAGAGGATTAATAAAATCACTATGAAAACAATATTAAATACGTTGGTACTAACACTGTTGTGTTATACCGCTCACGCGCAGAATCGACTGGATGTTGCTAAACAACAGGCACTAGCGCAACATGGACTTATAATGCTCAATTTTTCCGGTTCGGACTGGTGCATTCCCTGTATAAAGTTGCATAAAGACATCATTGATACCGAGCAATTCAAGCAGCTTATAAACGATCAGATCATTGTCTTTCTTAATGCCGACTTTCCAAGAAGCAAAAAAAATCAACTGTCGGAAGAACTGAAAAAAGAGAATGCGAATCTTGCAGATCAATATAATCCTACGGGCATATTTCCCTATACGCTGTTACTGGATGCCAATGGGAAAATTTTAAAGAGCTGGGCCGGCTTACCTCGGGAAGATCGCTCTGCTTTTTGCGAAGAGATCAGGACAGTTTACCAACAAATAACACGGCCATGAAAAAAGAATTTCGACGTGGACTCAAACTCATGGGTAATCATTTTGAGCTAACAGTCGTGGATGAAAATGAGGTGAAAGCTAACGCCCATATTGATTCGGCTATTGCAGAAATACAACGTATAGAGCGATTATTGTCCACTTTCAATGAAGACAGTCAAACGAACCTGATCAACCGTCATGCGGGCATCCGTCCGGTCAAAGTTGACCGGGAAATCTACCAACTTATCGAAAGAAGCCTGCGGATTAGCCGCTTGACGGATGGCTATTTTGATATTTCCTACGGGAGCATTGATAAGGCCCTTTGGAATTTTGATCGCAGTATGCCATGTCTTCCTGATGCAGAAACTGTTGAACGCAATTTGAGTTTAGTGAACTACAACAATATAGTACTCGATGATAAGGCAAGTACGGTATTTTTAACAAAGCATGGCATGCGTATCGGTTTTGGAGGCATCGGAAAAGGATACGCGGCCGAAATGGGGAAACGAATATTACAGCAGCGGGGCGTAGATGCGGGTGTGGTAAACGCTTCGGGTGACCTTACCGTCTGGGGAAATCAGGCTAATGGAAAGCCATGGACCATTGGAATTGCCAATCCGGAGCAGGCAGGCCTTCCCTTTTCCTATATGAACATCACTGATACTGCTATTGCAACATCGGGCAACTATGAAAAATTCGTCCTGATAGACGGTAAAAAGTATTCCCATACCATTAACCCAAAAACAGGAATGCCCATAAGCGGTATAAAGAGTGTTACGATCATCTGCCCGAATGCTGAAATAGCAGATGCCCTTGCAACGCCGATCAGCATCATGGGTGTTCAAAATGGTATTGAGCTCATCAATCAGATTCAACAGGTAGAATGTATCATCATTGACGATGACAACCATATTTATTCATCTCATAAAATCAACTTCAAATGAAAAACAAAAGCAATAAGATATACTGGAGCCTCGCTATGATTGTACTATCGGTACTGTCCTCCTCCTGCAGTACAGTAAAAGAATACGAAAAAAATAAACTCAACGATGCTGAAATGAGGTTGGGAAACCGCAATGTCGAAAAGACTGAACTCAGCTTTCAGTCTTATAGAGAAGGTTCTTCTGGCGCAAACGCCGGAAAGGTTGGCGGCGGCTGTGGCTGCAATTAAAATGATTCCTGTTTTTTAACACACAACTAAATGAAAAAAGTATTTCTTAGCGTTGCGGCCCTCCTGAGCCTGCTGCACGCAAAAGCACAGGAAAGCAAACCCACGGAAAAATCGAGGAAGCTTACTTTTGAAGAGGCAAATCTTGTCTCAAGTTATTATCATCAGGACGGCAACAATTCGGCAGTAACAGGCGGTATCGGTTCAGAAAGATTAACAGATATCTCCAATAATATCGAGGTGGTTCTCTTAAAATATGACAAGAAACACCGGAAAAACAAATTCACATTCAATATCGGACTGGACCATTACACTTCGGCATCTTCAGATATGATCGACCTCAAGGCCAATTCCTCTGCTTCACATGCCGACAATCGAATCTACCCGTCAATTTCCTGGTCTCGGGAAAATGAAAAAAAGGGATCGACATTGATGGGTGGAATATCCCTTTCTTCAGAATTTGACTATCAATCCTATGGTGCCAATATTGGTTTTGCGCAGAAAACCAAAAACAGAATGGGCGAATTCACCGCACGATTCCAAACCTACCTCGACCAAGTAAAGCTGGTCACCCCAATCGAGCTACGCTTAAACAACAACCTTGGGTCGAATGGAAACGAGCATGATAATAACTATGGTTCAAGCGGCAGAAATACCTATGCGCTTTCACTGAGCTATTCACAGATTATCAACAGCAATTTTCAGGTGGAATTTTTGGCTGATGCCGTACAGCAATCAGGTTTTTTGAGTTTGCCCTTTCACAGGGTCTATTTTATAGATGGCACGGTGCATCAAGAAACCTTACCCGATAGAAGATTTAAAATTCCATTGGGTGTACGGGCAAATTATTTCCTCGGCGACAAATTCATCATGCGCGCCTATTATCGTTATTACACAGACGACTGGGGAATAAAGTCCAGCACAGCAAGTCTAGAAATGCCGATAAAGCTTTCACCATTTGTTTCGCTAAGTCCTTTTTATCGGTATTACCGTCAGACTGCCGCTAAATATTTTGCAGCTTATCAGCAACACACCGGATTGGACGATTACTACACCAGTAACTATGATTTATCGCAATTCACCAGCAATTTCTATGGTGCCGGTGTCCGTTTCAATCTTCCAAATGGACTGTTCGGTATCCGTAAATTGGATATGTTGGAACTACGGTACGGACATTACTCCAAGTCAGTGGGCATGAAGTCCGATATTATTTCATTAAATCTAAGATTTAAATAAATGAAGACCATAATCTTAACCACGATGGTATGTTTGCTCTTCGCTAATTTAGCGTCTGGAATGCATCATTGTTCAAGTCGTGATACACTGTTTGGGAACGAGTCGAATAACTTAGATTCTTTGGATAAAATGTATAAGCCAAATTACAAAACGATGATCATACCATCCCTATGCATTGGATACGGTATTCTCAGTCTTACTAACCCAAGAATACAAGAAATCAACAGTTCAACGCGTTTTGAAATTGGAGAGCACAGTCTATCGCATATTAATTTTGATAATTACACGCAATTTGTGCCTGGAGCTTTAGTTTATGGCTTAAATGCTATTGGTATAAAAGGAATACATGGCTTTAGAGATCGTAATCTAATTTTGGCCACCACTTTGCTAATTTCCACAGCGATCGTGACGCCTACAAAACACCTAGTCAGCGAAGAGCGACCCGATGGTTCAAATAATTTATCTTTTCCTTCGGGCCATACAGCTACAGCTTTTGCAACAGCTCATTTTATGTTCCGTGAATATCGTGCGCATAATTTGTGGCTCAGTTTACTCGGTTATCCTTTTGCCATATTCACTGGAACATATAGAACGTTCAATGATAAGCATTGGGTAGGCGATGTGGTTGCAGGAGCAGGCATTGGAATTTTGTCAACAGAGCTTGCCTATTGGTCATTTCCAAAACTGTCTGAATTATTTTCGAGCAAAAGGGAAAAAAATTCACTTGTCTTACCCTACTATCAATCAAATAAGTTGGGGGTCGCCTGTATTTTAAAGTTTTAAAAAATGAAATATTCTCTTTTGCCATTAATAAATCTACCGATTCATGATATAAGATGATCTATCAGACGGCTGAGCAAATTCAATACAAACTACCCTTAGGAATTAGATTATAATCATTAATTTAGGTCGATCATTATAATTTAGTTCCTAAAATTAGGTATAGGATTAAAGCAAACAATTATAACCTTGATGTATTCAGTGCATCGGAAAACAACTTTGGTGTGGCATCTATAATCGTTTCAGGAAAAACTGATGCGATATTAATTGACGCGCAATTCACATTGGCTGACGCAAAAACGGTCGCCCAAAAAATTGCAGCATCTGGAAAAAAACTGACCACAATCTACGTATCACATAATGATCCGGATTTTTATTTCGGGTTGGAAGTTTTTAAAAACCATTTCCCAAAAGTAACAGCTTATGCGGTGCCCGCTGTTGTTGAAAAGATTATACAAACCTCACAGAAAAAATTAGATGTTTGGGGCGAACGTTTAGGTAATGAAATTACATCTAACGTGGTGCTGCCTCAAGTTTTAAAAGGTAATACAATTGAATTGGAAGGCGAAAAAATGGACAGAAGCTGCGGGTTTTCCTTACGCCGGAACTTATATTAGAATAGCGGAAATTTCGAAAAATGCTTTCTATCGATTAGCAACAGAATGGATAGATTATAAGTTTACGCCGGAGAAATATATCGTAAGTGATAGTCATATCGCCGTTATTGGAACATACACAGGTACTTATAAGATTACATTAAAAGCAATGGCCGCAAGAGTTGTCCATGTGTGGGAATTGGAAGAAGGCAAAATTGTACGCTTTGAACAATTTGTGGATAGTAAAATTGTAGTAGATGCCATGAGTTAAATTAATGCGTTAGCCTTTTTCTCCTACGTGCATACACTTATTCGTGACAATAACGGTATACTCCTTCATCTGAAAAAAAAATGGCATAGCTGCGCCTGCATTTGTTTTAGGAGTCTTCTCCCATATTTAAGTGTACAGTATTGCGATAACCTTTTAAACTCAGCCCGTTATGCCTTTTGAAGAACTTATTTATATGGCTTTCATCTGCAAACCCAAATTCATCGGCTAGTTCATGAACCCTTTTGTCACTAAACCGTAATCTATGTTCTATCAAACGAATACGATAGGAGGATATATAACTTTGGATGGTTTCGTTGCATTGTCTTCGAAAATAAGTACCGAGGTAAGTTGGAGATATACCGAACTGATTAGCAATTGCTGAAATTTTCAGTAATTCCGGCTCTCGAATATTTTCCTGTATATAATCCAGTATCTGCAATATTCGACCGTCTGATTTAGAGGAGATGCCATTAGGCTTCATCACAGCAATATTTCTTCCTGCAATGACAATGACGGCATTGACCAAATGACGGATAAGATCCTCGTTGTACATAGATTGATTGGCTATGGCCTGTCTTAAATTCTGCATAAGTAAAGAAACCATTTGCTGATCTTCTCTATTTACAAGGACGGAGCCAGCTATATGAGAAGCATAATATAATATACATTCCAAATGGTCAATACTTTTCCATTGGTATTCCTTTATATAGCTTTCCCCAAAACGCACAACCATAAACTCACATACGCTTTCTAAATCAAACTCGTGACGATCATGCGGTGCAAGAAGAAACATATCACCCGTATGGTAAGCGACCTTGTTCCCATTGACAACGTGAACTCCACATCCCGAAATAACATAAATCAATTCAAAAAAATTAAATTCTCTGTCCCGCAATGGGCAGTGGTCCACCTTTTCATAAAAAACTTCTATTGATTGATAAATATTTTCCTTCGGCATACTGCAAAAATACCAATAAATACTGTAAAAGTACCTGTTTTAGGGACTTTTATCGGTCTATATTTGCCTAATAAATCGTAAGAAAATGAAAGCAATAATATTAGAAAAGTTCGGAAATACAACTGGCCTTGTTTACAAGAATATGGAAAGGCCAAGTGTTAAAGCACATGAAGTGTTGATAAAGGTGAGAGCCATAAGTGTTAATCCTGTTGATGCTAAAGTCCGTAGCAGGCAAGCACCTTTAGCAGAAGATTTAGCACATCATGATCCATTGATTTTGGGTTGGGATGTATCTGGAGAAGTGATAGAAACAGGGGATCAGGTTCACCAATTCAAAATTGGTGATGAAGTTTTCGGGATGATCAATTTTGTTGGTCATGGCAAAGCGTACGCCGAATACGTCTCCGCTCCAGCGGAGCATCTTGCTTTGAAACCGCATAGCATTAGCCATATCGAAGCCGCGGCCAGTACCCTATCGGCCTTAACTGCATGGCAGGCATTTGACAGTTATGGAAAATTGAGACCGCAAGATCAAGTTCTTATTCACGGAGCTTCAGGAGGCGTAGGACATTTTGCTATACAGATTGCAAAACATATTGGTGCTTATGTGGTTGCAACATCATCTAATTCGAATCGAGATTTCGTCCTCAGCTTGGGTGCAGATAAACACATTAATTATAAAACGACAAATTTTGAAGATGTACTTCATGACATAGATTTTGTACTAGAATCCATTGGAGGCGATAATTTCCAAAAGTCCGTAAGTGTATTAAAACAGTTTGGAACTATAGTGGCATTACCGTCTGGCCACACTAAAGACGACGAGCTTAAAGCGCAACAAAAGCAGTTACATGCCTGCTATTTCATGTCCGTTTATTCTAGCGGTGTTGATATGCAGCGAATTGCATCACTATTAGAAAGAGGTATTCTGAAACCTCATATTTCTCATGTGTACAATTTCGACGAGATGGCAAAGGCACATCTACACATCGAAACCGGCCGTACAGTCGGAAAAATAGTAGTCACTTTATAAAACGTTAAGCCATTTTACAACCAGCGAGCCAAGTTATCCAACAGCATTTTAAGTCAAAAGAAATGAAAAAAATAGTAGTCATCAACGGACATCCCGATAACGAAAGTTTCAACGAAGCATTAGCACAGTCATATATTAAATCTTCCTTAGCAAATGGCGCTGATATACGTTACGTAGCCATAGGAGCATTAAATTTTAACCCCAATCTCCAGTTTGGTTATCGACAAAGGATGGATCTTGAACCAGATTTGGTAAAAGCATTGGAAGATATACAATGGAGCCAACACCAGGTTTGGATACATCCGCTGTGGTGGGTGGGTATGCCTGCAATTATGAAAGGCTTTATCGATCGTTTATTTCTACCAGGATTAGCTTTTAAAAGTGATAAAAATGGGATTAGTACGGGGCTGCTACGTTCAAAAACAGCAAGAATTATTACCACATCAGGCGATTTATCTTTGGATACTTATCAAGAAATTTATCATTCTTGTGGGCTCGTTCAATTGGAAAAAGGCATATTGAGATATTGTGGCGTGTCTTCCATTCAAAGTGCATTTATAGGCCCATTAAACAATATGGATAGATTTGATAGGACAAAATATTTGGAATATACAGCTTCGATGGCTTTTAATGATATGAATATAACACCCGCAACTTAGTTTACAGTTTTTTTATTAGAGATTATTATAAATCGCTGTGCATATTTGATAGTTTAAAGTACGTTTGTACCTGAGTATATAATGTTCCACTTTTTTAGTATCTTAACTGTAAACAACCATACAATGCCGAAAAAAATTATTAGAAATCTTCAGATAGGTGTAGTGCTCTCCTTGATACTGCTGATTGCGAGTTCCGTAGCATCCTATATCAGCATACGAAACCAGATGGAGAATAGAGAAAGCTTCTTAAAAAGTAAGGAATCTATCAGTTTGATAAAAGATCTTCTAAACATACTCTTAGATGCTGAGACAGGCAATCGGGGATATCAGCTTACCGGTAGGGAAAATTTTCTGGAACCTTTTAACAAAAGCAGAAAGGAGTATCCGCTGCTCGTTGCTCAAAAAGGTAGATTTCATCTCAAAGATAAACAACAAATGAATACCTTAAGTGATCTGCTACAGACTTCAGAAGCAATGATGAAAGGTTATGTCTTACTGATTGAAAATCGTAAAAAGGGGGTATTAATGACCTCAGAAGAACTGATGCAAAATAAGAGGACAATGGATAAATGTCGTATGCTCGTTAACGAATTTGTCAAATATGAGGAAATTCAGCTCGCTATAAAAAATGAAGATCTGAATACGTCTTCTAGATGGACTGTTCTATTTATCCTCTTTTCTGCAGTTGCAGCCATTGGTGTTACTATCTTCGTTTATATACAATTAAAATCCGACATTTTACGCAGAGATAAGCTCGAAAAGGATCTTTTTCGTACCAAGGAAATGCTCGAGGAAACAAGTGCGGTTGCACAAGTTGGCGGCTGGGAGGCTAATATGAAAACTGGTAAGCTCTTCTGGTCTCAAAGCACGAGGGAAATTCACAAAATCAAAAGCAATTTCCAACCAACTTTTGAGAATGCTCTTGGATTTTATGAAGGAGAAAATGAAAAACGAATAAGATATCTCTTTGACAGGGCTGTACAACAAGGAATTTCTTTTGATGAAGAACTTCAGCTTTTGCGTAATGACGGCATTACAATCTGGGTGAGAGTAAAGGGTATTCCTGAATTTGAAGATGAAATCTGCAACAGAGTTTATGGAATTATCCAGGACATCGATACCTTTAAAAAAATGTTTCTGGAAATCACGCGGAAAGAGGCGATGATGCAATCTTTTGCCACTGATGTCCCTATTCCTTTAGCGATGTTCGACAAAGTCCTTAACTATGTTGCTGTAAGTAGCAAATGGAAAGAGGAATTTGATATTCATGATGTGGATCTTATCGGTAAAAATCTCTTCAGCACATCTCCGGATATTCCTGGAGAAAGAAAGGAAATCTACAGGAATGCATTGTTAGGACAAACTTACACCGATGGAAATTTTAAATTAAAGGTGAAGGGAAAGGAAGAAATGCAGCATTACGACCTTAAAGTGGGGCCTTGGTATCTTACAAAGGACGAAGTAGGCGGCGTAATTATTTCCATACAGAATATTACTAATGCCGTGAAAATTAATGAAGAGCTAAAAAATGCGAAAGAAGCCGCAGATCTTGCCAGCAAGGCAAAATCTGAATTTCTAGCCAACATGAGTCATGAAATTCGTACCCCTTTGAATGGGGTTATTGGTTTTTCTGACCTTCTCTTGAGAACACCACTGAATGAAACACAGATGCAATATCTGAATTATATCAACGAGTCCGGTGAAAACCTGCTTGGAATTATCAATGATATATTGGATTTTTCTAAAATAGAATCCGGAAAAATGGAGCTCTCAATCGAAAAAAGCAATATTTATGATATGCTAAGCCAAGTTATAAATGTTATTCTTTATCAATCCCGGAAAAAAAATATCGAACTCTTGCTGAATGTAGAACCGGAATTGCCAAAAATGCTATCCATTGATGAAGCAAGGTTAAAGCAAATCTTAATCAACCTTTTGGGTAATTCCGTTAAATTTACAGAACAGGGAGAGATTGAATTAAAGGTAGAGAAATTACGTATAGACAATAATACCATCACTTTACGCTTTTCAGTAAGAGATACCGGAATTGGAATTCCTGCTGAGAAACAGAAATATATTTTTGATGCTTTTACCCAAGAAAACAGTTCTATTAGCAAAAGATATGGAGGCACGGGGCTCGGGCTAACCATCTCGAACAATATTTTGGGATATATGGGAAGTCATTTATCCCTAATTAGCCAAATGGGAAACGGTTCAGTGTTTTTCTTCGATATCAAGGTCCCCTATGAAATCCCCGAATGGCGAGATGAGGATGAGATAGCTATCAAAACGGCTCTAATCGTCGATGATAATGAGTCCAACAGAATCATTCTAGAACACATGCTTGCCTATAAAGATATCAAGGTTACCTTGGCTTCTAATGGAATGGAAGCGTTAGATCTCATGTTGAGAGGTGAACGGTTCGACGTGATCCTGATGGATTATCATATGCCTATTATGTCGGGATTGGAAACAATCGATAAAATAAAAGGATTGTTAAATCAGCGCAAAGAGACTACCCCATTTATACTACTCTCTGCTTCTTCAGAGGAACTGGATACGTATACATCCCGTAAAAATACTGAAAATATGTATCTATTGATGAAGCCTATAAAATCCGATGAATTATACCAAATACTTAAAAACATTGACAAAAGTAATGCAACAGAAAACATCCTGGACCATATTGGAGGACATTCACCGTTATTTGTTCTATCATCGGACGTACTATTGGTTGATGACAATCCTGTGAATATGGCCCTGAATAATAAGATAATCAGATCCTTTGCCCCTACTGTGCAACTAACAGAAGCTGTCAATGGTTTGCAGGCATTGGAAGAATGTAAGAAGAAGCAATTCTCTGTTATTATTATTGATGTACAGATGCCAATAATGAGTGGTATTGATGCAACCCGATATATTAGAATGTTGCCAGGTTATCAAGATGTACCTATCATAGGCCTAACTGCTGGAAATGTACATGGAGAAAGAGAAAATTGCCTTGAATGCGGAATGAATGACCTTCTTGCCAAACCTATACGACAGGCTGACCTTTTTGAAGTACTCAAAAAATATATAAATGTTGAGTAATTATTATTTAATAATTTTAAAATCATATCAGAACCCTACAGACAAGTAAATTGAACCGTGGAAGAAAGTGATTATGTTAAAAAATAAAGACTTTTGTCTTATTACATTAAAATCAATCAAATGTCAGAAATTACAAGAATTCAACTGGGCAAAAACGGGCCTGCGGTTTCAAAACTCGGCTTGGGTTGTATGCGGATGTCATCAATATGGGGCGGCGCTACGCCCGATGAAAAGGAGAGCATCGCTACCATCCATCAAGCGTTGGACATGGGGATCAACTTCCTGAATACCGGAGATTTTTATGGCGCAGGGCACAACGAGATGCTTATTGGTAAAGCAATTAGAGAAAGAAGGGATGATGCTTTCATCAGTGTCAAATTTGGCGCGATCTTCCATAATGGACAATGGATCGGCTTGGATCTCCGCCCTGTAGCCATTAAAAACTTTATCAATTATTCATTGACACGTCTGGGCATTGAAGCCATCGACCTATACCAGCCCAGCAGAATGGATGGCAGCGTGCCGATAGAAGACATTATTGGTACAATAGCCGACCTGATTAAAGAAGGTAAAGTACACCATATCGGCGTATCAGAAATTACCGCTGATCAACTTCGTAGAGCAAATAATGTTTACCCCATCAGTGCACTTGAAATCGCCTATTCTTTGGCCGACCGTCAGATCGAAAAGGATCTTTTGCCGGTGGCTGAAGCGTTAGGAATTAGTGTAGTGGCCTTCGCTAATACTGCCGAAGGTCTGTTAAGTGGTCAGCTAAAAGCGTCAGTTCCTATGGATGACTATCGAACCCATTTTTCCCGTTTTCAGAGCAATAACCTAATCCATAATCTTGAAAAAGTCGACATATTAAAAGAAATTGCGCATCTTAAAAATGTCACACCTGCGCAGCTTGCAATCGCATGGGTTAAAGAACAAAGCGACAATATCATGCCATTGGTGAGTATGAGCCGCAGATCAAGACTACCTGAAAATATTGCTGCTATGAAAATCGTATTTACACCCCAGGAGATGAGCCTTTTAAACAGTACATTTGCAATAGGTGCAATCAAAGGCAGTACATACTTACAAAGATAAATGGAGAGTCCAGCAGAAATACTTCCCGGCGTTATATTCTATTCTTACCTTTCTTCGGAGCGAAAAGAGAAAGCATGCTTTTGGAATCACCATACCCTAATATTGCAGGTATCAGGTCACATGCTTCTCGAAACTACTCAACAGAATATAAACATAACTGCTGGAGAAGTATTGCTAATTCATAAAAATCAACTTGGAACGTTAACCAAAACACCTGAAACAAAAGGCCATTATGAAACAATTGTTATATCCCTGCAAGAAAATCTAATGCGTCAGATTGCGCTGGAGGAAAAATTGGAAGTTAGCGGTAAATACAGCGGACCGCTGAATCTATGTCTCCCCAATAATATATATCTCACAGGCTATTTTCAATCGATTATACCCTATGCTCGAAGCTCTGGACGTGAAATGACTGATGAAATGGGACTTTTAAAAGTCAAAGAGGGACTCAAATTGATACTGATTGCAGTGCCAGCACTACGTAACTTTTTCTTTGATTTTTCGGAAAATTATAAAATAGACCTTGAAAAATTTATGCTTAACAATTTTCATTTTAATGTTCCCATCGAGAAATTTGCACAACTTACAGGAAGAAGCCTTTCAGGTTATAAAAGAGACTTTCAGAAGGCTTTTGGTATGCCGCCACGAAAGTGGCTACAGGATAAAAGATTAAACGAAGCATGGTATTTAATTGAAAAAAAGAAAAAAAAGCCCACAACTATCTATTTAGATCTTGGCTTCGAGAGCCTGTCTCATTTTTCCACTGCCTTTAAGAAAAAATTTGGAAAAGCGCCTACCCTAGTTGGCTAAAAAGCTTGTGTTGCACATGAACTTGACATCCAAAAAAGGTGGGCGATCATCCATAACTACAAAGGCTATAAAAAAATCTAAGTTTAGTTTTTTGCATAGTGCACGTACAAGATCTCCATTGATAATTATAAGATTAAACGTATGATTTTCTTTTCCTCGTCAACCGAATAATTCAATTTTCTATGAAAAAATTGCTCAAAGATCGCTGATACATCAATATAAGGATCTTCAACATCACTTACACTTCCTCCCGAGCGCCGAGACATGCCTTGATTAATGATTGTTTTTATAAATTGGGGCTTCCTTAAGGATTTTGGAGCTTCGTCGTCAGTGCTGTAAGCCAACAAAAGTTGGCCATTCTGATCAAACGCACTATTAACGGTATAGTATGAACTAGCGTCAACGTATTTTCTCTCCTCCCGACAGTAAATCTTCGATTTGTCGTAATTGATAAAGGTGACGCTCCCCTGAAAAAATGGATTGCTCGGTTTTTCAGAATTGAGTTGATAGTGTTGCTCCGCTAGTGCAGAAATAAAACATACCGTGCCTGATCCTGCCTTCAAAAACACTTTCTTATCCCTAACGAAACGTTTACTGAACGCAAAAACACCACCATTGCCGAGCTCATAGATTTTGCCATTGGATGAAATCCCAATAATATAACCTCTGGCAACAAATTCCTTTTGCTACCAACCAAAAGTTTTTCCGATAAAAAATAAGGGGATTAAAAAAGGCAACACAAGTAAAAATCGACCACTTTTTTGAAATAATATACGGTGTTGTGTTTCCTGCTTATTTTCGTCTTCCACCCCGTCGAATTTGGTAAACTTCTCTCCCATTTTCCATATGATTAGTTTAAGAAAAGTAACTACTCAACACCCTTAAAAGACATAATGACGCCAGAATATTTATCATGGTCTGCACCAATATATGACAGATCTATTCTTGATAAATCTTTATTGAGGGTAGCTTCTTTAAATAGTGGATAATTCATCTTTTCGATATGGTTATTCCAGTCTTCATCTGTTGTTGGCTTGATTGATTGCAAATCTTTCATTTCAAACATCGCGCGATCTGTCATTTTTTTTGACCGTTGGACGAAAATTGTATCTCCTTCTATCTTTAGAATTTTAATCCAACCGCCAGGCAAACCTTCGATATTATTTCCTTCAGCGTCAGTAAAAAAACTTGCTCCATAAAGTTGCCCTGCGTGTAATTGTCGAGCCGATTTCACAAGATTATCCTTTTCATTACGATATTTTTTGCCATCCAAATTTAGTTTTATACTGTAAATAATAGAGCCGACAATTGCTATTGAGGCTATCATCAAGTACCCTTTCCATAGTTTATAATAGGGAATTTTAAGCGTCTTTTTAAATTTTTTAACCTCTTCTTTTATTTCAGGTGAATAATTTCTAGCGTGGATGACCTGTCCGTTTTGATTCACTAAACGAGACATTTTTACTAAACCTCCACCAACTGGGAATCCTAAAAATTTGGTTGCAGGTGTGATGATACTAAGATTAAAATTCTGCGGTATGGCCTCATTTTTTAATGTTGCCAAGATATTTTTACTCCCTAGAACGTACTCGTAACGCGTATAAATGAAAAACATAAATTGAATAAATTATAAATACTAAAATGCCAAAATTAAGAAAAAACTTTATCTGTAACAATCCTGTATCAATTAACTTATTAATACAGAAACTAATAAATTTATTTTTTGACTAATTGAATTACGACCATGTTACTTTTTAAATACTTTAGACCGTGGTATGCTAGCCCGATGATATGCGATGAAATTGCATTTAAAAAATAATTCGCCTCATTAAAAAGGTTGCAAGCAATTGATATATTTTAAAATTCAACATAAATTCTACCCTTAATAAATTCACTGATAGGCATTTGAGCTTAATATTAACAAATCAGTGGTCAATTACTTCAGATGCGCCCTAAGGAAATTTTTTATTTCTGAAGCCACTTGACGATGTACCGATTTTCTGTCAATAGTTTCATGATCGTAGTAAAAAGTCGGTTCTTCATTAACTAAAAAGGATTTTCCTTCGTTTAAAAAAACATAATGCCCCGTTTTAACTGGAAGTACGCTATATTTCGAGCCTTTTATTACTTCACTATATTTAAGCGCATTCGATGCCAGCGGAGCAATGGAATCATCTGCGGCACCGATGATCAAAACCGAAGATTTTGTGCTTTGTTTTTCTTCCGAAAGTCCCAGTCCCAAAGCTGGAGATAAAGCTATGTTGACTTTAAATCGACTATCTTTTAAATTTTCTGGCACTTGGTTGCATGGGATTTTTTGTATGAGTTTTTGAAGATCACCCAGTTCAGGAACAACAAATTGGGTGCGATTTTTGGCTATCGATGCATTTATCTTGAGTTTATCACAATCTATTTTAACTCCAGCAAGTGCTAATGTGGTGTATCCACCTAACGAAAATCCGATTCCTGCTATTTTACTACTGTCTATGTAACTATTATAAACGGGATCATCAAGCAATGATGAAATTAGAAAACTCATATCTAGCGGCCTATCCCAATAACGTACAAAGTTTTCAGGAATTTTATTATCGAGAGTATTTCCCCAATGATCCGGAGCTATCACAAAATATCCGTCTTTAGCTAATTCAATCGCCAACCATGATAAGCTATATCGATTGCCTCCTGTCCCATGAGAAAGGACAACCAATGGATATTTTTTTTGTATAAATTCTGCATCTTTTACTGTCGGTGGTAAAACGAATGGTTGTTGCGTATCTTTAAAATTCGTATCCGTTGTTGGATACCAAATTTGGGATCTCAAAGGTCGCTCTCGAGAATGATCAGTATAAGTAACTTGCCGCTCTCCTACGTTTGTAATAGGCGTATGATAAATCATCATAAAAAGACTTAACAAAACAATACTAAATGGAATAGTCATATTTGGCACTGGTAATTTGGATCTTAACACTTGAAATAGTAAATAGAACATCTATACAACTCCCAAAGTTACCAGCGATGTTATACTTCAGTCAATGGTTATATTTAACCATATAAATAAAAATCGCTACTTTATTCAAAAAGGTTTTTCATATCGCTGCTAAAGAGACACTTTTACCGATAAATTTAAAGAATAAAAGCTATATTGTATCTGATCATTCGACCACATCAAGATATGGATTCTTTAGCAAGTATATTAATAGGACATTTCACTTTAATGGTAGCACGCTAATTGATAATAATAATTTGAAATAATAAAGTTTACTATGGGACATTCAGTTAGTTATTGCAGGTACTCTCATACGTTCTTATTCATCCTTTTCATGGTAGGGGGAATAAACACAAGAGCGCAGTTATTTAATCAAGACAGCTTGAAATTAATATCTCGGGAGTTTACATTTACAGAAGGTCCTGCTGTGGATCGGGAGGGGAATATTTATTTTACTGACCAGCCAAATAACAAAATCTGGAAATACAGCACAAATGGTGATCTTTCGTTGTTTAAAGATTCTTCAGGCCGTGCAAATGGACTTTACTTTAATCATCTGAATCAACTGCTTTCATGTTCGGATGAGAAAAACGAAATTTGGTCAATCAACATGGATGGTAAGGTTACGGTCCTGCTATCAGCTGTCGATGGAAGAAAATTGAATGGTCCCAATGACCTATGGGTGGATGAAAAAGGAGGCATTTACTTTACAGATCCCTATTATCAGCGTGATTATTGGGATAGAAAGAAACCCGAGATAGCGGGGCAAAAAGTATACTACCTTCCTTTCGGAAAAGGAAAGAAGCCAATTGTGGTGGCTGATGATCTAACTAAGCCCAACGGAATAGTCGGTTCGCCTGATGGAAGATATTTGTATGTAGCAGACATTGAACGGAATAAAACGTATAGATATGTCATTCAGTCTAAAGGTAAATTAAGTAGTCAGACAGCGGTCATAGAGCACGGTTCTGACGGACTTACCCTAGACAGCCAAGGAAATATTTACCTTACTGGAAGAGGTGTTTCTATCTATAGTCCGAAAGGTGAATTGATCGGACATATTGAGATAAATGAACCTTGGACATCGAACGTGTGTTTTGGGGGAAAAGATAGGACTGATTTATTTATTACCGCATCTACAGCAATATATTGTATTCCAATGCGCACAAAAGGAGTTAAATGAAATAACTCCAGTATCCTCAATTAAACATGTATCCATGTCGCTCAGATTCTGTTAAATTAAATCCATTTAAAAAAGTTTCCTACCACGGTTCTTAGGAGTTAAACTACTTGAATTACCCGTCATTTATACGGTCAACGGTATTAAAGGCATATGATTTGTAATTCTTCTGAAAAGTATAATTGCCTTGCAGATACTATGCTATTATAGCCTGCTATAAGGTCGTTTATCGCCCTAATATGACAAAAGACGACTCGAATATAAAGCAACTAAAGCAACAGGTTCAACCTACACAAAAGAAATTCCCAGGCTTAGCTATTGTGTTCTATACATCCAAAGAAATCATTACGAATCATCAAGGTACATTATGGATGGAAAGGGCGGTTGATGAGGGTGCTACTTTTAATTTTACATTACCTATTATGCAAAAACAAAAAATACATGGAAGCTAAACGAATAATAATTTGTGACGATGACGAGGGAATACTTGAAGTTCTCGAGCTATATTTAGAATTGGAAGGTTATGTTGTCTTCACTGTCGCCAATAGTACTCTGTTAATTGAGCAGATAGAAATGCATTCACCTGATTTGCTCCTGCTTGACCTTTGGATGCCTTTGTTGTCTGGCGATCAGGTGATAAGCCTGATTCGCGAAAACGGTAAAATAATGGATTTGCCTATTATAGTACTTTCCGCTAGTGTTGATGGCGCCACCATAGCCAATGAAAATGGAGCAAATGGCTTTATAGCAAAACCTTTTGATCTAGATGACATTAAAGCGAATATCGATAGAATGATTAACAAGGAATAGACAAAATATATCCTAAATTTTTTTTTGCGCACAGCATCTCCTGTACACCACATACTGTGCCGAATCTCGCACAAATGCTTCTAGAGCAGGATAAAGGTATTTGTGTAAATGCTGTCGCTCCAGGACCTGTATGGACGTAATTTAACGCACTGAAAGTATGATTTATTCAGACAGTGCGTTAATAGTTGTTGATTATATTCACATTTTTTCAATAGCAGTTGTTGGTGTTAAGTTGAATTATAATTCACTCACTCATCAACACTACTTCATCAGCCAAAAGCCCCTTGCTTTTGGCTCGAAGGATGATTTTACCTTTTTCTTTGCTTTTTATCATGACCAAAGCTTTACCGTTGAATGCCCTTCGGGCTGTTGATTGAAAACTAGTTAAGTCGGCTGTATTACCATTATCAGTGACTATAACCGTTGTGTTGGCAGAATCTGTCATAAATTCTATTTCATCAGCTGCATCCGGAACAATAGTATCATATTGATCAACAATAAAAGCCTGCACAAAGAATAGTTCATCACTGCCGTTTTTCGCGATCGAAGTTTCTGCCATTAGTTTGATTCGATATGCTCTCTCCGCAGTATGTACTGCCCTGCTGATTACCTTCTTGTTTCCAAGGTACGATACCGCTTCGAGCTTACCAGGGTCAAATTCCACTCCTTTAAATACAAGGTCGTACCGATCTGGATCTTCGGACTGTTCTCCTATTTTTCTATCGTTTAGATAAAGCTCTACCCGATCAGCCTGATTAAAATAGACCACCACGTCAACTCGGTCGCCTTTTTTCCAGTTCCAATGTGGTAATACATGTAAAACCGGTTTTTCTGTCCACACACTTTGATACAGGTAGTAGACATCCTTCGGAAATCCAGCTAGATCCACAATACCAAAGTACGAACTTCGCGCTGGCCAAGTGTATGGTGTGGGTTCACCGAGATAATCAAAACCCGTCCACACATACATGCCTGCAATATGGCTGTACTTCTCCATTAGCCGCAAACTCGTCTGATGGCTTGATCCCCAAGGCGTGAATACATTGTCGTAAGCCGATATGCTCCTGTCCCTGTTGCCCCCATCAAAAGGGATATCCCATCTCTCGGGCCACATACGAATGGAATCGTAAGGAACCAAATCATATTTCCCGCGGCTTTCCAATGCCGAGGTGCTTTCCGTTACGATAAACTTTTTCCCGGGATGATCCTGTGGGAAGCTCGCCCATTTGTTATGGTTGTAATTATAGCCAACTAAATCCACCGCCGTGCTCATGAGTACCGGATTGGCTTTGGAAAGCTCATTATTGGCAATGGTGGTCGGGCGTGTGCCATCCAGGCTATCGACGATTGCGGCCAACGATATTGGAATAGCGGTACCATCAGCTTTGGAATGCCACTGCTCCTGTGCTTCATTGCCCAGACACCAGATAAACAGCGACGGATGATTCCGGTCCCGTTTGATATGATCCGCGAAGTCCCGCTTGTACCATTGGTCCCAGTATAAATGATAGTCATAGGGATTTTTACGGCCTTTCCAAACATCGAATGTTTCACTCATCACGACGAAACCCAAGCTATCGCAAAGGTCCAAAAACGCTGGGGCCGAGGGATTGTGTGATGTGCGTATCCCATTCACCCCCATTGCTTTCATTATGCGGAGCTGACGTAATGCTGCAGACCGATTAAATGCCATGCCTAGTGCGCCGAGGTCACTATGTAAACAGACCCCTCGGATTTTAAGCTGTCTTCCATTCAGTATAAAGCCCTGCTGCTGATCGAATCTAAAATGGCGTAAGCCAAATTTGGTATGCTGTTCATCCAGCACCTGACCATCCACAATGAGCTGCATTTTTGCTGTATATTGATAGGGCTTTTCAATATCCCATAAGACAGGATTTTCGACGACTATCTGCTCACCGATGGGATGTAGACCTGCTTTGACAGCATTCAAAGTTGTACGTTTGCTTGCGATAACAGCACCTTGAGCGGAAAGAATCGCTGTCAGCAATGTTATCTTTTTTGATTCTTTACGGCTGTGCTCAATTTTCAGGGAAAGATCCACGACAGCACGTTTTTCGCTGAGCTGCTCAGCCCTTATGAAGGTGCTGTTCGTTCCTATACTGACTGGATTCCGGCTGATTAGTTTGACATCCCGATAGATCCCCGACCCTGAATAGAAACGCGAGTTGGGCTGATTCTTATTATTCACTTTGACGGAGAGCAGGTTGTCTCTACCATCCCAGTATAAATAAGGGGAAAGCTCATATTCAAATCCGATATAACCATTGGGTCTTTTTCCTAAGAAATGCCCGTTGATCCAGACTTCACTGTTTTCGTATATACCTTCAAATGCGACAAATATCCGCTGGCCCCGCTCGGTGCTAGACAGCTTAAAAGATTTTTGATACCAGCCTACGCCACCATCGAGGTAAGCAGCCCCGCTGCCTGCGGGACTGTTTTCTCTAAATGGCATTTCGATGCTCCAGTCGTGCGGCAGATCGAGCTTTCGCCAGCTTTCTCCTTTTCGTCCATCGCTATATTGCTGGTTGCTATCCAGTTTAAACCACCAGCTCCCATTAAAATCAATAACCTTTCTGGACTGCCCAATCACGGAACCCGTGAGCGTCAATAATAGCAACAATATACCTATTAATCTGCTATACCCCATGTCAAATAATTGCTTCAACATACATTTATTTGTTCATTTTGGTATTCGACCTATCTTCGGTCAGACTCTCCTTGAGGGCCTTGCTGATAAAATTAAAGGTCAGCATGGCCGCTCCATCATTCGAAAGCACCGGATCTCGCAATACCGCTAATTGCATGGTATTCTCGGTCAACGACATAATACGGACATCACCCCAGTCGACTACGATCCCATCTTGTGGTTTTCCATGTAAAGGCGAAGGCCCCGTCATACGGATGGTTTTCTTTTCGGTATCGATATTAAAAGTCCCCTTCTGTACTTTGCCCAACATGGCATGATTCACATTGATGTTTGCTCCACCTTTCAGGTCAAAGGTCATACTCCCATAATCGCCTGCAGGCATGAGCCAACTATTGCCTTTCCAGTCGGGTTCCCAGCTCCAGCTATCGCTGTTAAGAGGCGCAGCTGTTTTGTTGATGCTACCCCACCAGTCGCCGGTGCCGTAAAAATACAGGGGACCTTTAAAGTAACGGGAGATCCCGTCAGCATCTAGATCGAGATACCAGGTTTTCTCTTCCCCGGCCCCGCCCGTCAGTAGGGTCCAGGTTTCGTCACTGATAAATTCGGCATACATCTGATCGATTTTGAATGTCACAGGCTCGCCGTAGACAATCCCGCCACGCGTCTCGACACCAAATTTAAGGGTGTATTCACCGGGAAAAGGCATTTTCAGGGTTACCTTTTTCTCTTGACTCCGCCCTTGTGGATGTTCCCACAATGGGGTGTATTTTGAATCCATCAAGCTGGTTAAATACACAATATTAGGATTGCTGGCGTCATGTTCAACGGTAAAGGCCTTTCCCTTCTCCAACTGCGCCGAAGTGACATCGATGTCTCCCAGTGTATAATTCTCGGGAGAACAAGCTCCAAAGAGTACCATCGCCGCAAAAAAGCAGATGGCATAGGTGAATATCTTTTTCATGTTTGTCTATTTATAATTCAACTAATAGTGAGTCTTAGTATACCTGTATTTAGTTCCATCCAGCATTTTGTTTCAGTACACCATTGGATAAGGTAATCTGCTTATTGGGTATTTGCATAAATCCTTTCGTTGTCAAAAAACGCTCTTTAGTCACAGTGACCCTCTCGGGCACAGATCCACTGAGAACATCCTCTGTTGTTTCTAGTGTAGCGGCGGCGTTATTTAACCCCTGCCGCAATACATCCCAATAGCGGATACCTTCAAACGCAAATTCAAATTTTCTTTCCTTCAGAATATTGTTTTTTGAAACTGCTAGCGACACAAAATTGGTCTTATAAGCTCTTTTTCTTACCTCGTCAAAGTATTTCTGTGCGTTTGCGGAGCCGAGTTCTGCCGCCATCAGCAAGACATCGGCATAGCGGATAACAAAGTAATCCTGGTCTTGGGATAGTTGCATATCCTTATCTCCACCTGTATTGGTGGTACCGTCCGGCAATGCTGTGGGGGCGTATTTCTTTATAGTGTACCCTGTATACTCACGCTGATCTTTCAGGTCAAATCCCGTAATCTTCTCGCCATCAATATCAATAATTGAAGCAGCCTTGCGCGTATCCGTGTTGTCAAACTCATTGAAGAATTTTTTGCTTACCGTACATGCACCCCATCCCTGGCCATAAGGCGACCAATTTTTTCCGCGCAAGCCCAGAAAGACCACCCAGCGGTTGCCATCAACATAACCATTGTAGTTCGATGTATTGTTGAATTTTTGCGCAAATACAACCTCAGCATTTCCCTTGCCGGCATATTTGGAGATATCTAGCGTATTATTGCTTGCATTGGGGATATAACTCGCTGCTGGCCACAGATTCTTGAAATCTGCCACCAGCGCAAACTGGCCGCTACTGATAACCTCTTCCAGTCCCGCCAAGGCTTCTGCTTTGGAGACACCGATATCTTCACCACCATAATAACCTGCATAAAATAGATAAACACGGGCTAATAGCGCTTTAGCTGCGAATGGAGTTGCCCGGCCATCATTGGTTGCCGCAGCTGATTTGGGGTAAGCTGTTGCAGGAATATTTGAAGCTGCAAACTTAAGGTCGGAAACAATCAGTTGATAAATCGCTTTGGGATCCGACTGTGGAATATTCTCATTGGTCGGGCTCGTTAGCAAAGGGATGTTTTCGAATAGACGGACGAGATCAAAGTACATGGTGGCCCGTAGGAATTTCGTTTCCCCTTCAATACGTGCCCGCGCAGTTGTATTGCCCGAAAAATCAGTGCCGTCCAATTTTCCCAACAGCGTATTACACCTAAAAATTCCAGCATAATAATCTGACCAGGTGCCGTCAAAGATATTATTGTCCGATTGCGATTGCGCAATATCAAAGCGATCTATTGCCTGAAATGAGCGACCGTCTGTTGTACCTGTTCCGCCAAAACAATTGTCGGCAGCCACCTCTGCTGTCAGATAGAAAGACTGGCTCCCATTGGAGGTCGTCCGTTGATAACTATCGTAACAACCAACCAGCGCCATGTCTGCATCGGCGACGGTTTTATAAAAATTGCTTTCCAAAACGCTTGTCATCGGTTCGACATCCAAAAAACTAGATGAACACGATCCTAAAATTAAGGACCCAAATAACATGGAATGATAGATATAGCTCGTTTTTTTCATGATTTCTTGTGTTTAGAATTTAACATTTAGGCCAAATAATACCGTCCTTGGTCTTGGATAGTAACCAAGGTCGATACCCGATACCCAACCATCGGTCCCGTAACCGATCTCGGGATCCATTCCATCATATTTGGTGAAGGTGAACAGATTTTGTCCCTGCACGTAGAAGCGGATCTGATTGGCGTACTTCCATTTGACCAGCTTCGACAGATCATAACCTAAGGTCACATTGCTGATCCGTAGAAAGTCTCCATCCTGAATATAAAGGTCTGAAAACTGCCAGTTGACATTAGTTTCCGTCACACGGGGGATCGTATTGGACGTACCATCTCCGGTCCATCGATCCAATATTCGTGTGGTATAGTTTGCTTGTTTATTGGCATGATTGCGGTAAGACTGCACAATTTTGTTTCCGAGGGAGCCGTAGGCATTCACCGAGAAATCAAATCCTTTGTAATCCAGTCCAATATTAAATCCATAGGTGAAATTAGGCATGCCCACGCCCAAATTTGTCTTATCCGAGGCATTGATAATACCATCGCTGTTCTGGTCTACATATTTCACATCGCCAGGTTTTACATCCGCCTGAAGAATACCTTTCCCGGCTGTTTTCCAGGCATCGATCTCGGCTTGGTTCTGGAAGAGACCGTCCGTTTTATACCCCCAGAAGTAGCCAATGGGCAGGCCATTTGCGGCACGATAAAATTCTTCCGAGTTATCGTACAACATGGCTGTCTGTCCGTGGATAATTCCATCTTCGGTAGGTATCTGTCCCACCTTATTTTTGTTATAGGCACCATTTACCCCAAGACGATATTTCACTTCATTAATCTTATCAGCCCAGTTTAGCCCCAGCTCCACACCTGTATTCTTTACGTCACCGCCATTGATAAAAGGAGGCAACGTTCCGGTTGTCGCCAAAACAGGCGCTGTAACCAGCCAGTTCTTCGTCTTTTTGACATAAAAATCGGCAACGACATCCAAACGGCTGTTTGCAAATTTGGCATCAAATCCAATATTGGTCTGTTCAGAAGTTTCCCAAGTCAGATTCGGATTGGATAAGCGGCTCGGATAAGCCCCAGCGATATTATTGTTGCTCGTTCCAAAGACATAATGCGCTCCGGGATTGGACGATGTAATTCCTGTTGAGGTACTGATGGGGGCCGCATATTGAAAATCAGCGATATCCTGGTTACCCACCTGTCCCCATGAAGCACGGAGTTTAAAGAAGTTTACAGCCGCTAAATGCTCTTTAAAAAACTCTTCCGATGAAATTACCCAGCCTGCCGATACCGAAGGGAAATATCCCCAGCGGTTGCTGCGTGAAAATTTGGAAGATCCATCTGCACGCAATGTCGCATTCAACAGGTACTTTTCCTTATAGTTGTAGCCTAGCCTACCAAAATACGAAACCCTGCGGGTGATGTTCTCTGGTTTTCCCGACACCGTACGCGTTTCGACTACATTACCTTTTTCATCCAGGTGTGCCTGGCCTGTGGTATTGTCCAGATAGGCATGAGCAAAATCGTTGAACTGCGAAAGCAGATTCCAGTTGGACCCCGAAAGGTAAGTTCCCTGATAACGCAGCGATTCCATACCGATCATGGCCGAAAAACGATGATCCGTGTGGATATCAAAGTCATAGGAAGCTGTATTTGTCCAGGTCAGAGTATGCCCCTTACTCATGTTCTGTGAGGTCGTTGTATGATCTTGGTTGTAGGTGTAGATAGAGAACCGGTATAAGGGTGTATAACTTCTGTATTCCGAAGCATAATAGTTGAACCCCAGTAGTGAACGGACCTTCAAGCCTTTGATCGGTTCGATTTCCGCAAATACACCCGCCAGTAATTTTTGACCATCATTGGCGTTGTTCGAATTGGTCATCATCACCCCATATGGATTGCTGTCCCCATTGTACCAAGGTGAATTGGAGGTATCATTGAAAGGACTTCCGTACAAGCCATTGTCCGAATACACCGGTGACAAGGGCGACGTGGCAAAAGCACCACGCAGCGTATTGCTGTACTGATTGCCAACACTGATACCTCGATTTTTAATGTAGTTAAAGTTGAGGTGCTGCCCTATTTTCACAAAGTTATCAAAGAGTTTATGTTCCGAGTTGGTTCGGAAACCATAACGCTCGTAGTTAGAAACGTCTTTACCACCCACAATTCCTTCCTGACCAATGTAGTTCATCGATAAAGCGTAGGTGGATTTTTCATTGCCACCGGTCAGGCCAACATTGTAATTGTCTGTTTTTGCATTATCCTTAAACATGTAATCCATCCAATTGGTGTTGGCCAAGCCTTCCATGCTGTTAAAATCAATCACCGCGGCTCCCGAATTCAGTGATTGCTCATTCATGATCAGCTTGTACTGATCGGCATCCAGTAATTTCGCTTTACGCGAAACATTCTGAATGCCCGCATAGCCATCAAACGACAGCACATTCTTGCCCGCAGCACCCATTTTGGTGGTGACCAGGATCACCCCATTTGCAGCCTGCGACCCGTAGATGGCGGCCGAAGCGGCGTCTTTAAGTACGTCGATAGATTGAATATCGGCCGCGTTCAGGACCGAAATATCCCCTCCTGGGACGCCATCAATGACATACAAAGGACCGGAGTTACCGATTGTCCCCAATCCGCGGACGACAACTTTCATATCAGCTCCCGGTTGACCCGAAGTTGATGTAATGGATACTCCGGGTGCTTGCCCCTGAAGCGACTGCAGCGGGTTCAACTGGTTGCGTTTCTGCAGTTCTTCACCCTCCACCTTCAAATTGGCTCCTGTATTCAATTTTTTCTTTTGTACACCGTAGCCAATGACCACCACTTCTTCGAGATCGGAAGCTTGTGGTTGCAGGCGGATTACCATATTAGGACCGGTAATTTTAACTTCCTCCGTTTTGTAGCCCACGTAAGTAATGGTCAATACAGTTCCCGCGCTCGCCGTCAGTGAAAACTTGCCCGATTCATCACTACTTGCTGAAATCTTCTGATTCTTTACTTTGATAGTCGCTCCCCCGATTGGCAAGCCTGAATCAGCCGAAACAACCGATCCTGTGAAGGATTGTGCCCAGACCAAAGAGGTCACGCTGGTCATGACCACGACGGCCACGCCCCTGCTCAACAATTGTTTGCTTATCATATGTCTTGATTTATAAATTGGTTTTCTATTATTTTAATTTGATCTGTACGGCTTTCCCTGTAAAGGTTACTGCTGTTGATTTTTTTGATGAAACATCCAGTCCGACGGCGTTGCTATCGCTGACAAAAATGATATTGAACTTTCTTTTGGTCAACATGCCCTCGAAATCTCCCCGACGGTTAGCCAAAGAAAGTGTCTGTGTCGAATTGTCGTAGCTGAAATCAATACGGCTGTACCTTCCTTTTTCATAATTATAGTTGCAGCCTTCGTCTTCATAGAGTGAAAACTGACCGTTTGCCCCTGCATAAATATAAAGATCCAGCACATCCGCCTTTTTCTCTGTCGTATACTGCATAACGGGTCCAATAGGTAATATAGATCCGGCCCGGACATAGACAGGGATACGTTCGTAGGGTGCCGCAACAAGCAGATCCTGCCCACCTGCTATCATCTTGCCATTGTATAGATCATACCAGCTGGTTCCTTTCGGAAAATGTATCTTGCGTGAAGTCGCCCCTTTTTCTGTAACTGGATTGATCAATAAAGATGGCCCCCAGAGGTATTGGTCATTGCTATCGAATCCATCTTTGTCTTGTGGAAAATCCATGGCAAGCCCACGTATCATCGTATAGTCTTCAAAAAAAGTCTTTGCGGCAAGACTGTAGTTGTAGGCGAGTAATTTATACCTTAGGCCGATCGCATAAGTCATGCTTTTATAGGCTGGATGATCTGCCGGAGCGATATTGTACGGCTCGCGGTAGGGATATTGTCCATGCGCCCTGAACAAAGGCAAGAATGCCCCGTATTGGTACCAGCGGCTATTCAGCTCGCGCCACTCCTCCAAGTCCACCGCATTAGGTTTGTGAAATCTATTTTCAACCAAAAAACCACCGGCATCCATTGTCCAGTACGGAGTACCGGACATCGAGAAATTGATGCCCCCTGCAATCTGATCTTTCATATCATGCCATCTAGAAGCAATATCGCCACTCCAGGCCGCCGCGGCATAGCGCTGTTGGCCTGCAAAAAAGGAGCGTGTCAAAATAAATACCCGTTTATTGGGGTCTGTTTCACGCTGTCCCTCGTAGATGCCCTTAGCATTTTGTAAAGGGAACGCATTATAATAGCGCACCGATGATCCTATACTTGGCTGAAAAACCGACTTTCGTTCATCCAGATCAATATTGGAATGAATATCGGGTTCGCTGGCATCCATCCACCAGGCATCGATCCCGATTTTGAAAAGGTTGTTGTCCAACAATTTCCAGAACCCATCGCGTGCTTCTTTGTTGAAAGGGTCATAAAAAGTTGAGGTATAACCCTTTCCAATCCAATCTTTACGACCATCATAGATATTGCGTGGATAGATCCATTTGTTCGCTTTAAATTCTTGGTATACCGAAGATTCTTCATTGATTTTGGGCCAGGCCGAAATCATGATCTTAAAGTGCTGATCATGCAGCTTCTTCACCATGGCCTGAGGATCTGGAAAACGCTTTCCATCAAATTTCTGACTCCCCCAGTCGTTTTCAGACCAGTAAGACCAATCCTGCACAATATTGTCGATCGGGATCTTGCGCTTGCGAAATTCGGTTGCCACCTCTTCAATTTCCGCTTGCGTTTTGTAGCGTTCCCTGCTCTGCCAAAATCCAAAGCTCCAAAGCGGCATAATCGGTGCCTTGCCGGACAAGTGGCGATAACCTGCAATAACCTCATCCATGGATGCACCCTGAACAAAGTAATAATCAATGGCATCGCCGGCTTCCGAATTAAAGGAAAATAAGTTTTTACGCGCTTCTGGGATGGGGCTCTGCCAGTTAAAGGTAAAATAAGACTCACCCCCATCCGGTATCCATTCCATGCGGATCTGATGCGTCTTATCTTTCTGCAGGTCTCTTTCTATTTCAAAGGTACCTGCATTCCAGGACTGCCGCCAGCGGTCGGCGACCTGCTCACCATCAATCCAGACTTTCATATAACCCGAATATTTAAAATGCAGCACATGCCTGCCCGCGTAGGGCGAGGAGAAACTTCCTTCATAGATGACTTTGCTTTCGGCCAGATTTACACCCTTTGGAAACTTGTGCTGATCCGTTAGATAGCCATAATCGATGATCGATTCTGGCCGGGATAAATAGATCTCGTCGGCTTTACTTCGATTTACATAGGTTGCTGTGAGCCAACCTGGTTCACCTTCCTTGGACAGCAACTTAAAAGCATTTAAGGGCAATAATGGCCTCACGTCGCCTGCCTTTGTAATGGAGTAATTGTGCCATAAGATACCATAGTTGTTGGTGGACAGCAAAAAGGGTATTCCGATTTCTGTATTGTACTGCAGCAGCGAAACCTGTTTTCCGCGGTTATAGTTCATCACCGCATTCTGATGTTGGCCGAGTCCATAGATCCCCTCCTCAGCATTGACAATAAAGTCTTGGTTAAGGTGATAAAACGCATCTCCCTGATAACTATTGGCTAAGAAAGAACTTGAATTTCGCTTTGCTTCTTTAAAGATGGATTGCCCCTTCAGATCATAAAACGCTACTTTGCCACTCTCCAAAGAAACAACAGCCTGCATATTGGCTGTTTTTAAATTGACGGTGGAGTCGGTCGAGCTTACCGCTAAAGATTTCACTTGTCGACGCAGTGAATCGACGATGACTAAACTCGTTTGGCTCGGTAAAGCGGCCCCTGTAGGAACAGCAGTGACACGCACGATCTTGTCGGTCACGACATCCAAATAGACATCCTGATCAATGGAGGTTTCCGAATTTTTGAAGCTAATCTTAATACCGTTAGGCGTTTTTTCATAATGAGCTTTATTCGTCTGGCTGAATCCCTGCTGCACGATCGCGAAGAGCATCAGACCACTTAAAGCATACTTTAAGTTGCGCATTTAAATAAGATTTATTGGTTATTATATTCCCTTGGTTATTACGCGTCCTTTCCTATTGAAAGAACTGATCAAATATAGAATGCAACCGGCTGTATAAGGGGTATATTTTGTTAACTTTTAGGGGTTACTTTGTTAACTTATGCGGAAATACTCGCGGGCAACACCATCGATAATCCACTTATTTATAAGCTTTTTCGATAAAAAGACGGCAGATTACCAAATGCAGATTTAAAATATTTGCTGAATTGTTTCGGATTTCCGAATCCAACTTCATAAGCGATTTCAGCCATCGATAATTTCGAGTTCTGAACCAGATGCATGGCACGCTTGAGCCGTATATGTCGGATGTATTCCATCGGTGAGTAACCTGTGATGGCAAGCACCTTTTTATAAAGCCCTACGCGGGTGAGGTTCATTCTTTTCGCAAGCAGTTCGACAGAAAGCGAAGAGTCACTGAGATCCTGTTCAATTTCCTTTACCAGCGCACGGATAAACTGTTCATCAGCAGATGCGATATCGGGCTGTGCCAGATTGACATTAATCTGTTTTTTATACCGTTTTACCATCGTCTGCTGCTGATTGAGTATCTGCGCTAATTTGGAACGCAGCAGGTTGATATTAAAAGGCTTGTTGATGTAATCTGTAGCACCGGCCTGCAAGGCTTCCAGTTCAATTTTCTGATTGACTACCGCCGTTACAATCAGCACAGGGATATGGACCAGCTTAGCCTGGGCTTTTATGTAGCGGCAAAGATCCAACCCACTCTCCCCGGGCAGGCTGAGATCGGTGATGACGAGATCAACTTGTTGCTTGCTTAAAATCAATTTCGCCTCATTGATACCTTTTGTAGAGTGGATTACGTAGGTTGACCTTAGGGTCCGTTCCAGGTAGTGAAGGAAGTCAATATCATCTTCGACCAATAAAATAGCGGGTTTATCCAGCTTGTTGCTTACGACGGGGTCAGTGCTCTTTGCGACCTTATTTAAAGGTAGTTGAACATAAAATGTCGTCCATTGCGCATTGCTGCTCAACCGGATATTTCCACCCAAGAATTCTACATAGTCTTTTACAATAGAAAGACCGATACCCGTGCCCTGGTTCAGTTTTCCATTTGGTACAGCCAGTTGCGTGTAACGTTCAAAAACGCAGGATTGTAAGTTTTCGGGAATGGCTGTACCTTGATTTTGAACCTCAATAAGCAGTACCTTTCCTGCTTCTTGTTCAGTTACTTCGGCATTGAAGGCCACAATACCGGATACGGGGCTAAACTTGATCGCATTTGACATCAAATTGAAAATAATGCTTTCCAGTTTGTTTTTGTCAAACCAGGACGGGTATGTGTCTTGGGCAATATTAACCTGTAGGGAGATTTGATTGCTTTGGGCCATTCCGGCAAAGGCATCGAGCTGTTCGCGGATAAATCCCATGAGGTCTCCATACTCCTCGTTCAGTTCCAGCTCACTTTTCTCCAATTTTCTAAAGTCCAGCAGCTGGTTGACCAATTTAAGCAGGCGGTCGGCATTCTTCTTGATTAAGTTTAGGTCAGCTTTTTTTTCTGGATGCTGTTCTTCATCCAACAACTGCTGTGCTGGAGTTAGGATCAAGCTGATCGGAGTCCTGAATTCATGACTTATATTGGTAAAGAAACGTGTTTTTAAAGCATCCAGCTCCTTTGCCTGTGTAGCCTGTTCCTGAGCGAGGTAAAGTTGATTACGCGTCTTGACACGTAGTTTTGTCAAATAAAAATAGGCCCACAGAACGACCAGCGTTAGACAGGCATAGAAAAAAAAAGCCCAGGTAGAACGCCAAAAAGGCGGCTGTATATCGATTTTCAGGAGCAGTACACCCTCCGACCAGCTATTCGTATCGATGGCATGCCGAATAAATAAGTTGTAGCTGCGGGTGTCTAGATTGGTGAAATTGGCACGCATGGTCCCCGGTTCAAAATCAAACCATTCATCACTTAGACCGGCGAGCTGATATTGGTAGAGTCCATTATGCTGTTGCAGGTAGTCAAAAGTAGAGAACTCCAGTGAAATAGCATTTAGATTGTATGGAAGGCTCAGTTCCTTGAGATTATTCAGGGCTTGATCGTAAATGACCCGGCCCGAAAATTCCTCACCCACGGCGACCCGCTTATTAAATAAATAAAGATTGGACAAAAGGGGTAAGACCAGTTCACTTTCGTGGCTAATTTTTGTGGGGTCGATAAAATTGAATCCCTTTGGTCCACCAAAGACAAGTCTTCCGTCCCGCATTTTTAAAGCGGCGTTTTCATTGAATACATTCCCCTGGAGGCCCGATTCCTGTGTAAAATTGCGGATGATAAACTTCTCTGCCTGTCCTTTGCCGACAATCGCCGACAGTCCTTTGTTTGTTGAAGCCCAAATATCCCCTTGGTTATCGACCAATAGTGCCAGGATCGCATCGTCGCTGAGCCCATCCTGCTGTGTGAGACAGCTTATTTTCGTCCCGTCGATTACATGCAATCCCTCTTGTGTCGCTATCCAGATGCGACCGGTTTTGTCCTCCTTGATATCATAAATCAGATCATTCATGAGTTTCATGGGCGAACTGGAGGTATTGATATAGCTGATCCTACCGTCGGGACCCAATAATTCCAACCCCGTAGCTGTGCCGATCCAGAGCCTTTTTTTCGAATCCTCAAATAAGACGGAGATATAATTGCTGTTGATGGTTTGGCCCTGCCGAGAATACGTTTTCGAAAACTGCTCTGTTTTTCTATCAAACAGGTACAAGCCGGCACTTAGGGTTCCTATCCAAAACCGATGTTGACTATCTTCATAGATCTCCCAAACACTATCGTCGTTCAATTTTCCAGGTGCCGGGTCACGATGGAAAACCTTAAAACTTTTGCCGTCAAATCGACACATACCACCTCGATAAGTTCCTATCCACAGCCTGTCTTCCGCATCCAGCAATAAGGAAACAATCACGTTGCTGCTCAAACTATTGGGATCCTGAGGATCATGCAAATATTGCTTAAATGTTTTCTGACTGATATCATAATAGAGCAATCCACCACCGTTTGTCCCGATCCAGAGATTGCCCCTGCGATCCTGTACAAACTTATTGACATCGTCAAAGGGAAGTGATTTGGGAAGCCCGGGATAGTTTTTGATCAAGGAGAATAACAACAGGTTGGGATGATAATAACTGATGCCACCTTTATAGGTTCCTGTCCATATAATGCCTGACTTATCCCGATATAAGCACGTTATACTATTATAAGGCAGACTTCGTAATTCATATTTATCATTGCCAATGATTTCGATACTATTCGTCTTCTTATTGTATACATTGATACCACCATGATCTGTGCCTAGCCAGAGATTTCCTTTATCGTCTTGCACGATATTGCCTACAAAGGGATTGGACAGTTCTTTTTGAATATGCCGAATTACCCCGTCTTTCGGGTCAAGCCAGTATACGCCGATTGGAATATCCTTTGAGAATATCCATATGACGCCCTCTTGATCGGCAAATAGATTATAATTTACCGTTTTATTAATGAGCGGCAATAAACTGGTTTTGATACTTTGCAGTGACTTTGTATCGATGTAGGCCAGCAGGCCATTTTCGTATATTACCCAGATCTTCTGGTCCTTCCCCACTATCACATCAGCAATTCGGCTATTCTTGGTCAACTGTGGCACATTGCGGTAGGTTTTGGTCGGGGCGTCGTACAAGACCAGCGAACGATCGTTATACAATAGTGCAAAGGTCTGCCCATCCAGCGGCCTTATCGTGTATACGTCTTTAACGGGCAACTTTAAGCTCCTCAGTATGGAATCAAGGTCCTGGCAGATTATGCCCAAGCGCTGATCATACACATCCATTCCGTTGTTGGTACGGATCCACACATTGCCTTCCGGCCCCTCAAAGATCGCTGTAATCACATTTCCGCTCAAGCCTGTATGCTTACTGGCAGAATATCGAAAATTTGTGAATTGTACCCCGTCAAATCGGCTCAGTCCAGACTCGGTACCAAACCACAGGTAATTGTTCTTATCTCTAAAGGCACAGTTGACGTGATTATGAACCAAGCCTTGGTCAGAAGTTAAGGTTTTAAACGCATAAGTATTGACCTGGCTCCAAGCCGAAAAATGACCTATGAAAAGGAGAAGAAAAAGGTTGAGATACGCGTATAAAAAAGACTTAAGTTGCTGCATTGGTTATGATCTTCCCAATGATACAAAAATTGAGCAAATCCAGCAAATCTGCTGTACGATTTCAGGCGTATACCTCCTACATTGACTCATTTGTATGGTTTAAGAGGGGATCATGTCGATCTAGATGTGTCATCTCTGGTAACATCAATTTAAAGTTTTTTGAACAATTTGAACTGAGGAACTGTTCAACTAATAAAAAAATCAGAGCAATGAATACACGAATTGGATTAATGATCACAGCAGCAGCTGGTGTTGCTGCATTTATTTACAGCCGTTGGAAAAAACGATTTGTAAATATCAATACGGAGAAAGACCATCAACACGAAAAGAGCAATCTATCCTATCCACCTAAATGGCACAATCAAATCAAAAACCTTCCAGACATAGATGCTGCAGATATTGTTTCGTTGCAGTATGCTAATTCATCCATATCTTCCAACAGTAATGAGGTTGCACAAAACCTCGCTAAACATGTGCCCTACCACCAAAGAGGTAAAAGGCATCACTAGGAGGATTACGTTAAAGAGAATTAAAAGGGTTCTCTAAATCTCGCTTAAAAACTGACTTGCCTTCTTTGATCGTTTCTACAACGATGATATCTCTTAATTTTAGAGGATCTATTGTTAACGGATTCTGATTCAAAATAACCAGGTCGGCTAACTTCCCTACCTTCAGAGACCCTTTACTTTTTTCCTCTTGGTATTGATACGCCGCATTTATCGTAATTGCTTTTAACGCATCCCATACGCTAATACGTTCTCCTGGCCCTAATACCATTCCGCTCCGCGTTATACGGTTGACAGCGGCGTACACCCCAGTCATTAAATCAGGTGGTGTTACAGGACTATCATGATGGATAGTAAAAAGTATTCCAGCAGTTTTTGCTGATTGCGCGGGACTTATAAAAGAGGCACGTTTTGGGCCAAAAACACTTTGATAATGCCAGTCGCCCCACAAATATACATGGGATGAAAAATAAGACGGTATAACGCCAATTTTTTTTATCTTAGTGATATGATCAGGTCTGCTGTTTTGCACGTGTATTAACGTCGCTCTGAGTTCGGGCTTGTAAACCCCTTTATTTTTCAGTTTTTCGATCACCCGAATCGCCTGATCAATAGCCGCATCACCATTGACGTGGAGTTGCGCCGTAATATCGTGTGAAAATATTGTTTTCAGATCATTGTATAGAGCTTCGTCCGAAAATATTGGAAAGCCTTTATAATCTGTCGACTGGCCTTGTGGAGGAACGAGATAGGGTGCTGTTAACCACGCTGTTTTTCCCTGCGGAGAACCATCGTTTGAAAATTTAAAACCGCCAAATTTCAAACGCTTTTCGTATATCATATAATTAGATTTAAAGGAATTCCAATCTGACTTGTTGGCTTCGAAATCTGGAAAATAGATCACGTCTGCCTTAAGAAGATTTTTTGAAGCGGCTTCTTTTAAGAGTTCAATATTCCCTCCCATCGAACGCCCGTCGCAGATCGTTGTCTGACCATAACTAAGCCACTCGTCTTGCGCTTTAACAAAATCTTTAAGCGATTGAGATAGTTCGTCTTTAGCCTCTCTGGGCTTGGGCAACAAGGCTGTCAGCTTTATTAATGCCGCAAAGGAGGCATTTTCTTCCAACTTACCATTTAAGCGATTATCGGAACTTCGCCCGTAATGCCCTCCCTCTGGATCCTTGACGTTTTCTGTAATATTTAGCAAGGTTAGCATAGCGCTATTAACAACACTCGCATGACCAGAAGAATGGATGACAATAATAGGATGTGTAGTGCTAACCGCATCTAGTTCCTGACGGGTAGGATGACGATGTTCATGCATAATAGCATCGTCATAGCCGTTTCCCAATATTGGCGCAACAGATCCGGGTTTCATCCGATCTATTACCATTTTTAATGTCTTTTGAAGATCCGGCATGGAATTTACGGTTCCATAAGGGCTTGGAGAAAGATCTATTGCTTGTTCCATCCCGGCTCTTGAAGTGATATGCCCATGAGCATCAATAAAACCAGGAAGTAGGGTTTTACCCTTTAAATCAATTCGCTTTGTATTGTCTTTTATGTAGTTATACGCTTCCTTTTGGCTTCCAACAAAAATGATTTTACTTTCCTTTAATACTAGAGCTTCTGCTTCCGGAAAATCCTCTTCCATCGTAACAATATTTCCGCCGAAATATACAACATCTCCTTTTTGCTGATTACTCTTACAGCCTAAAAAAATTAAGAAAAAAAGGAAAATGATTACGTTTCTAATTGTTTCCATGTGACCGGTTAATAATGTTTTCTAATAACAATGAAGTATCTTCATTGTTTTAATGTTATTAAAACGACCAATCTACAAACGGAAATTTAACTATTGAATGGCGATATTAGTTGGGTCCTTCAAGTTAAAAAAAGTGATTTTACAACAAACGCTTAACGAGATCTATATCTTTAACTAAAGCAAGATTGGTAGCAATTGATCTAAACTGTCTATCTGTAGAAAACTACTCGGCTTTATTTCATCGCTTGCTTGTTCATGGGACCACGTTACGTGATACGGAATATGTATTGCCTGTCCGCCAATTTCCAAAACGGGTAGAATATCGGAATTTATTGAATTTCCTATCATCATGAAATTCTCGGCCGGACATTCAATTTTGCTTAATAATTTCGTATAATCCTCACTTTTTTTGTTACTCATAATCTCAACATGATGAAAATATTTTTGAAGAGGCGAATTCTTCAACTTTCTTTCCTGATCCAACAGATCGCCCTTTGTCGCTACAATCAATTTGTAATGTGCACTAAGTTGTACCAACGTATCCTCTATGCCATCCAATAATTCAATCGGCATTTTTAATAAACACTGTCCAATTTCTATAATTTTGTTTACTATGCTCAAAGGCAGTTGGCCAGCAGAAATACGGCTGGCAGTTTCTATCATACAAAGAATAAAACCTTTTACGCCATATCCGTAAAGCGACAGGTTGTTCATTTCCGTCTTAAATAGTTCCTGCGAAATTGCATGCTGCGGAAGATAGTTCTCTAACAGTGCGCAGAAATCATGTTCTGCTTTTTGAAAATAGGGTTCATTTACCCATAATGTATCATCAGCATCAAAGGCAATGATTTTAATCGCGTCTTTATTAACAGTCATTTTTCTTATTCAATTAAAACATTCTAAATAAGCTTAGTATTGCTATACTGCTCCCATAGTCCCGTCAAGTTTACGGCTGAGTCATAGGTAGCATTAAGAGCGAAATGCTTTTTCTTTGCCACATAATCATAGATATAGAGATCGGTTATTGGCGTCGGAATAGCGGATAAATCCGCTGCTGAAACCCATTCTAAATCTCCTTCATTACAATACGGTACATCGACAAATTCGATGTCTGATACATATACGTAACTGATCCAATTGTAATTAACTGGAGAAGTTTCTGTCAAAATACCACGAAACTGTTTTGAAGTTATATGGATACCTGTTTCTTCGATTACCTCTCGCTCAACAGCCGCATCAGGATTTTCAAAGGGGTCTATTTTTCCACCAACAGGAACGTACATATCCTTGTTGGGTTCTTTTAAGCGTCTTAATAATAGGAATTTATCTTTATTTCTCAAGATACATAGTGTTGCGACTCGTTTCAAACCGATCACTTCGTTCTCCATCTTTTTTCTGTTTCTAACAAAAATAGGAAAAGATGCGACAGTCTTCAAGAAATATTTCTTCCAATTTTCAATAAGCAGATCAGCCCTCTTTTTTGAAAGAATTTTGGAAATTTGATTTATATTTATATACCTAAAGTTTATATATGTTAGAAAATTTTGAATTCTATCTATTTGTGCTCCTATTGATCACGATGCTGATCTTACTGGCGAGAAAAATTCAGGTTGCCTACCCCGTTTTACTTGTATTAGCCGGACTTGTAATTAGTTTTATACCAGGAGTTCCTACTATAAAAATAGAGCCCGAATTAATATTTATTATTTTTTTACCTCCACTTTTGTACGAGGCTGCTTGGTCAACGTCATGGAAAGAACTGTGGCGATGGCGTAGGATTATATTTAGCTTTGCCTTCGTTGTGGTCTTTTTTACAGCCTTATCGGTTGCCGTATTTGCTAACTATTTTATCCCAGGATTCTCCTTAGCACTTGGATTTTTATTGGGAGGAATAGTTTCACCGCCTGACGCGGTTAGTGCTGGTGCAATTTTAAAATTCGTAAAAGTACCCAAAAGATTGGCTTCCATTCTGGAAGGTGAAAGTTTATTGAACGATGCTTCCTCATTAATAATCTTCAGATTCGCAATGATCGCCGCAGCTACAGGACAATTTGTATTGTACCAAGCTGCCGGAAGCTTTATTTGGATGTGCGTTGGCGGTGTAGCAATAGGGCTTGCAATCGCATATGTTTTCCTTAAAATGCACAAACTTTTGCCCACCGATTCAAATACAGACTTATTGCTAACTTTCATAGCGCCTTTCTCCATGTATTTGATCGCAGAACAACTTCACGCTTCCGGCGTTTTGGCAGTGGTAAGTGGCGGATTATTTTTATCCTATCGCAGCCACGACTTTTTGAGTAGCGCATCCCGAATCCGCACTGTAACAGTATGGGAAAGCTTCTGCTTTTTATTGAATGGTATTGTCTTTATGCTTATCGGATTAGATTTACCTGAAATTGTTTCGGGATTGGGAGACACCAATATTTCTACCGCGATTGGCTACGGTGTAGCCGTAACAATAGTCCTTATTCTCGTCAGAATTTTCGCTGGATATGCTGCGGTAATCACCACTTTAGTAATGAAACATTTCATAACAGTCGCCGATGCCCAATCACCAGGTTGGCAAACTCCAATGATTATTGGTTGGACCGGAATGCGTGGTGTAGTTTCTCTGGCGGCAGCTCTGTCTATTCCCTTAACACTGGCGGATGGTACCCCTTTTCCACAAAGAAACCTTATTCTTTTTATCACATTTGTCGTCATTCTTTTAACCTTAGTCGTTCAAGGATTAACACTTCCTTTTATATTAAGAACAATCAAATTAGTAGATAGAGATTTTGTCCGAAGCGAGAAGGAAATCGATTATGAAATTCAGAATAGGCTAGCTCAAGTTGCTGTCGATAAAATTCGAAATGACTACGCCGACAAAATTGAAAATTTTCCGACCTTAAAGGATCAGTTGGATAAGTATGAAAATCAATTGCGGAGCTCTGAAATTATCATTAATTATGCAGAATATCGCAAAATATATATTGACATTCTTGAAACGCAACGCATGTGGCTTATCAATAAAAATCGTGAGGAGCTTTTACTAGACGAAGAAATTATTAAGAAGCACCTTCGTTTATTGGATCTTCAGGAAGAAAGATTAAATATGAAGAGCTAGGTCTTGTACAATCAGATCACCTAATTTTCATGATCGGCAATAAAAATATTGACCGATCATGAATAAAAAAAGCTGATTAATCTTCATCCAGGTAAATACCATGAACGACAAATTTAATATCCTTGTTGAAAACAATCATATCTTCAACATCTTCAGAATCTATAGGGTAAAGGGTGTCAAGCCCTCCCCCATCCAACAGTTCCGAATCTGGTATAAGTTCAAAAAAGGTGACTCCATTAACAACAGATAGTTCCTCCACTTTGATATAAGAAACATTTTGGCTTCTCCAAAGTGCCAAAATATCAGTAGAAAATAACTGATAATTACTAGCTTGATTTGACATGGATGCAAATTAAGAAAAAAGTGGCGCAATTCACCTGTCCCAAAAATTTTTCCACTTCTGAACTAATTGTAAAACAAATTCTACTAACTTTGCAATCATCAGATGATGTGATTATATGAAGAATGATGCTATTATAAGGAAATCGCTAGCAGAGGAAGTTGCTACTGCAATTGAAGAAAAAATCAAAATGGGCACTTTTCCGGTAGAGTCAAAACTTCCCACGGAACCTGAATTAATGAAGCAATTTGCTGTGGGTAGATCAACAATTCGCGAAGCTGTTAAATACTTGTGCCAGTCTGGCTATCTAACTGTACAACAGGGGTTGGGAACATTTGTGAAGAGTTCAATAGGACATCACGCCTTGGATGCCAAAATTGAAAAAGGAAATTTTGATGATATCTTCGAAGTTAGGCAAGTATTGGAGATTAGAATTATTGAAAAATCTGCAGTGAATAGGACAACTAAGGGGCTGAAAGATATGGCTTCGGCGCTAAAGAATAGACTAAAATATGCAGAGTTGAATAATCTGATAGCCTGTGTCGAAGCTGATATAGCTTTTCATAGTGCAATTGCAGAATCTTGCGGAAATGGCATTTTAACAGCACTATATACAACATTATCGGTGCATGTCAATAAGTTCTTTATGTCCATATATAAAGACACCACTCCCTTCCTATCATCTCAAAAACAACATGAAGAGTTAATGTTGGCGATTAAAGATAGGGATGTCAAACGGGCGGTCGACATCGCTAATCGAATTATAAAACAACTATAATTACTTAATAATAATTTTCAAAATCAAATTTAACAATCCGCTATCAATTTAGCAACAAACATCTGATGACCTGATGAAAAGTCCTCTAAAAATTAAAACCTTAAATCAACGTGGTTCTTGGAATAGTTCCGGCACCGTGTACCCAATCTTATTTGCCATCAGTGCATCACATCTGCTCAACGATTTAATTCAATCTGTCATTCCCGCGGTATATCCGATGCTAAAATCGAATTATGCGCTTACTTTTACACAAATTGGTATTATAACATTGGTATTTCAACTGACGGCTTCTATCTTGCAGCCATTTGTTGGCTTGTATACCGATAAAAATCCCACACCTAGATCCTTAGCCATTGGCATGTTATTCTCATTGATGGGGTTAATTTGTATTTCTTTTGCTTCAAACTTCCTGTATATTCTATTGTCTGTAAGTCTCATTGGCATGGGATCTTCTATATTCCATCCTGAAGCTTCACGTGTAGCACATTTAGCTTCAGGTGGAAAAAAAGGTCTTGCACAATCCATTTTTCAAGTTGGTGGAAACGCAGGTGGTGCCATTGGGCCCCTCCTTGTAGCACTCATTGTAATTCCTTTTGGTCAAAATTACATTGGCTTATTCGGCGTATTGGCAATCGTTGCAGTCGTGATATTGACCTACGTTGGGAAGTGGTATCAAATTCATCTCAAACCTAAAACAGAGGTTATACCGGCAAATCAGCCAACATCGAAACTACCAAAATCAAAGATAATTTTTGCCTTGGGGATTCTATTGGTGCTGATTTTTTCCAAATATTTTTACATGGCCTCGATGACCAGCTACTTCACTTTCTATCTGATCAATAAGTTTCATGTTTCAGTTCAGGAATCTCAAATTTACCTCTTTGTATTTCTCGCCTCGGTTGCTGCGGGAACAATATTAGGCGGACCATTAGGAGATCGTTACGGTCGAAAGCTCATTATCTGGGTTTCGATTCTCGGTGCCGCACCGTTTACGCTACTTTTACCACATGCAGGTCTTGAAGCGACAATTATCCTTTCAATATCAATTGGCCTTATAATCTCCTCTGCTTTTTCAGCAATCCTAGTTTATGCAACAGAGCTCATCCCGGGGAAAGTGGGCATGATCGCTGGCTTATTTTTCGGTTTTGCATTTGGAATGGGGGGAATTGGTTCTGCTCTATTGGGGTGGTTAGCAGACCGTACCTCCATTGAGCACGTATTTAGCATTTGCGCCTACCTCCCATTGATTGGTATTGTGACCGGATTATTACCCAAAATGAATCATCCTAAGAAATAACGTTAAAAAGGCCTCCATTTATAATGAAGGCCTTTCTGAATTAATATCCGGGATTTTGAATTAATTTCGTATTTCTATTAATCTCGTCCCGATGCAAAGATGTAAAATACATCTTGTCATCCCAGTTTCGGTTTTCAATTCCTGGATCAATATCCGATACAACATATTTATAGGTGTAACTGCTTGGATCGTATTTGTATTGTGTCACACTTTTGCCTGCCTTAAGAGTTCCAGTAATATTGATAATATTTGCCTTCCGGCCGATTGTTTCTGCAGCTATCATCCAACGTCTTGCGTCAAAGAAGCGATGCTCCTCATAAGCTAACTCTACACGACGTTCGTTTCGATAGCGTGCTTTTAACGCCGCTCCACTCTCACTACTAGGTATTGCAGGCATTCCAGCTCTAAACCGAACTTTATTCATCCATATTTTAGCCTCGCCTTCCTCACCTAACTCCAGACATGCCTCGACGTAGTTTAATACCGCTTCCGTATAACGAAACATCGGCCATGGAATACGTTGTCTTGTATTTTGGTCTTCCATTGTAGGATCTGGATCAGTAAATTTACGGATATAATAGCCCGTTCGGGAGCCATTCCAATCTTCAATAGGGCTCTTTCTTGTGTCGAGACCAAAATGTGTGGTTTTTTGACCTTGTGCATTAACAACCTCATATTGCCCTGTCTGAATCTGGTTTACCTTATCCCGGGCGGCAACATCAGCTGTTCGAGGTTTCCAGTCTGCACCATCATACAATAGAGTTGCCTTCAAACGCGGATCACGATTTTGATAAGGATTAGCTGCCATAGTTGGATTTGACCAATCGAACTTTTCACCGGCAATCGTCTCGTAATCATCTACCAACAATTGTATTGGCGTATTTCCAGCCCAATTGTGGTAGCCATTCGGTCCATTGTCGCGACCTACCCAACCACCGCGTTCATCTTTTTCATCGATAAAAAATCGCCCCAAAATAATGTCTTTAGCCGCCGTAAAGTCAACTGTTTTACTCCCCCCTCCTAAGGAAAGAGCCATGTAATTAATCGCTCCATCAGCAGCCGAAACAGGCTGATTTAAATCAAGTTTATAGGCAAATTCGCTATGATCAATGACAGCCTTGGCAGCGGCCTTTGCTTTTGTCCAACGATCTGTTTGATTACCTGTGGTATACATTAGGTATTCTGGGTTTTTATATCCTGCTAATAATGTAGATTTTGATTTTGCTTTATTTGCATCGTGAAGGTCACTAGCGGCATACAACAAAACTCTTGATTTTAATGCCAGTACAGCAGCTTCGCTCGCCCGTCCTTTTACTTGAGATGCCCCTTTCAAAAGCTGAGCCGCGTTGTCAAGATCTTTAACTATGGCATCGACACATTCCTCATAGGTATTTCTAGGAACCATGTAATCTTTATCGTTCAGCGTATAGATCTTATTATCGATCGGTATTCCGCCATAGTAACGTAACAACTGCTGATAATAATAAGCACGTAAGAAATAGGCCTCCCCTAAAAGTTTATCTGCCTTTGTTTTATCAAATTTGGCTTCTGTTAAATTAGAAATCGCAATATTAGTCGCCCGGATGCGTGTATACATGCGCCCATATTCATAAGTTTCCATAATATAGCCCTGATCGGCAGGATTCGAGCGCGATTCAGTAACTGTATTTATTCCCCGGTTTGGATGGGTGAATAGTGCTTCATCTGTCATCGAAGCCATTTGCTGTTCATAAAATCCACCTACTCCAAATCCATTATAAATTTCAGTCACAAAAGCTTCTGATAAGCCCGCGTCTGACCACACCACCTCCTGTGGCACTTCACTAAGTGGCTTTGTACTTACAAAATCATCATTACAAGCGTGTAATGTTGCAGATAATACAAGTAGCATGAGTGATATATTTGTAATCTTTTTCATCTTCTTTTTCTTTTAAATTCGGGTTGATTAAAACGATAACAACGCGCCCAGATTGATTAATCTTGCTTGCGGATAATATTGTCCTAATGCATTCACAGCTTCCGGATCATACATTTTGATTTTACTCCAAGTAATGAGGTTCATTCCATTCGCAAATAAACGCAATGAGCCTATACCAATTTTATTGCATATACTAGAGGATAGATTATATCCTAATTCTACATTCTTAAGTCGGAGGTAATCTGTACTTCGCATCCAATACGTGTTATTATAGGAATAATATTGATTACCGCGGTCTGTTAAACGTGGATATACACTGCTCGGGTTACTGATACTCCAGCGGTTTTCGTAGAATTCCTCCACAAAATTTCCAATAGATCCAGACTCATCTGTACCGACACGGATCTCTCCGCCTGTAGCCCCCTGAAATAATACCGATAAGTCAAAATCTTTATAGGTAAGGCTAAAATTGAAACCGCCTTGAAATGTTGGATCACTATTTTTATCGCGTCTAACTTTATCATCGGGTGTGATTTTTCCGTCACCGTTGTAATCTTTGTACTTCATGTCACCAGGACGTAGAGTCTTTGTTATGGCGCTATAATCTAACTGATTGTTTGCAATATCATTTAAATCTTTGAATACGCCATCATAGATATAATAGATATCAGTTTTTATTGGCTTTCCTGTACTCTGCTGCCATGCTGGCGCTCCTGGTGCCTCATCCCAGAAGATAATTTTATTCTTCGCATACCCACCGTTAACGCCTACAGTATAACCAAGTTCCCCGACTTTACCATGATAACCGAGATTAAACTCCCATCCTTTATTATCGACCTTACCGATATTCTCGGCTGGGAGCGTCATTCCTGTACTCTGCGGTATGGACGCATTTTTGCGCCATAAAATTGAATTACGCCGGTTTTTGAAGATGTCAAATTCCAAGTTCAACTTGCCCTGAAGAAACTGAAAATCAAATCCGAGATTGTAATTATTGGCTACTTCCCAAGTAATCATTTCATTTGGTACACGACTTTCGTAAAGAGACTTGGCTAACTTGTCATTTACGATATACGTTCCAAAAGAATACGTGGAAAAATATTGATATTCTTGTAATTTATCATCATAATAGATGTTATCATTTCCCATCTGGCCGTACGAAGCACGGATTTTAAAATAATTAATTACAGGTACATTTTCCTTCCAGAAATTTTCTTCTGACACGACCCATCCAGCCATTGCCCCAGGGAAGAACCCGAATCGCTCCTTTTCAGGAAACATGTAAGAACCGTCGTAACGCCACAAGAGTTCGGCGATATATTTACTTTTATAGTTATAACCAAACCGACCAAAATAATTTAGACGAGCGCGCTTCCATGCCGCACCGTCGTTATTTTTTTCCTGTTCCCCGCCGGCGAAAAGATAATCAATCGCATTGGAAAGAAAGTAGCGGCGATAAGCACTGAATTTATCGTTATCAATTGTTTCTCTATTGATACCCGCAATGGCATTCACTTGATGGTTTCCAAATTTCCGGTCAAAGCTCAAAATACCACCAAGCAAGATGTTTAATTGATCTTCATTGCTTTGATTCAGATTCGGATCCGCAGGACCACGTCGCCCAGGGACCAGTTGTGGTGTTTCCCCATCAGCTTCATATGCACCCTGCCACGAATATAATGTCCAAGGTATCACCCACGTTTTTTGGTTTTTCACATATTTGTCTACAGATGCATTCAGTGTTAGCTTCAGACCATCAACCCATGGATTAGTTATTTCAACCTGTCCATTCGTTTGGAAATAATAGCGTTTGTCCCTATCATATCCTGTGGCATTAGTAGTGATAACAACGGGGTTTTCACCGTTTTCTATATCTGGCCCTGGCATACCGTTTGGCCAAATTGCAGGTTGAGTGGGATTTCCGCGCATGAGCATTCTGAAGATTGTACCAGCAGTTTTTGTTGGAAAATTGCGATTTTCCTGTCTCCCTAATACGCCGAATTGCGTTTTTATATATTGACTTATATTAGCATCGAGATTAATTCGCAAATCATATTGTTTATAGCCTGTGGCGGAGTTCTTGTAGTATGCATCCTGATTTTGATAGCCCAGGGACATCAAATATTTGACATCCTCAGTACCTCCATTGATCTGAAGATTGTGGCGTTGTTGCGGCGACCAATCTTTTAGGGTAGACTTATACCAATCTGTATTTGGATGGCCCCAAGGATCAGACCCGTCGCGGTATTTTTGGATATCCTCGGGTTTAAAAGGTGCATCTAATACTCCACCATCTTTTTTAATATAACTCCCTTTATCCGTTATTGCGCTATATGCTGCAGACCATTCGTCGACCGATAGGTTATAGATCTCAAGTTCATTTCTAATTTCAGCAAATTGAGCAGCAGTGGTCAATTTGGGGATTACTGTAGGTTGGGAATATCCCTGATTAAAAGTGTAGGAAAATTGTGGCTTGCCTGTTTTTCCTCTTTTCGTAGTGACAAGAATAACGCCGTTAGCTGCACGGGCGCCATAAATTGCTGCGGAAGCATCTTTAAGTACCGATATATTTTCAATATCACGGGGATTAAGCCGCTCGATTCCGCCTTCACGCGCCGGAACACCGTCAATTACCACCAAAGGACTGCTATTCCCTAACGTATTTGTCCCGCGGATCTTGATGTTAGATCCATCATAACCGGGCTCAGCACTCCCATTGGTCGCTGTGACACCAGGTACCCGGCCTGTTAACGCATTTGAGATGTTTAATGCGGGTGATTTGGCAAGATCACTCCCTTTAACTGTCGCGACAGACCCAGTCACAGTCTCCTTTTTTTGCTTTCCGTAACCTACCACGATAACCTCTTCCAAACTAGATTGTGAATTGAGTAGAATGACGTCAACAATACGTCTTCCCTTTATAGCTTCATCCATAGATAGCTTACCAACCATTCGAAAATTGAGCGTACCAGTACTTGGCACTTTATCCAATGTGTATTTACCTTCGTTGTCGGTTTTAGTCGCTAAGTTACTTCCACTTACCGAAATGGTCACTCCTGGAATAGGCATTCCAGCTTCATCGGTCACTTTACCGGTAACACTTAACTCTTGTTGAAAGAAAATTCCATAGCTTGCAAACGTTGCAGCGTCGACGAATTGGGGACTCAATGTGACTAAAGAACACAACGAACCAGTCCAAAACGCTCTCTTCCATTGATTTGAGAAATAATGGCAGTTGATCATAAAAACTGTTTAATGTTTAAATTCTATTTATAATAGTTATTTTTTTTGCTGTGATAAGATTTATCGGTTTAGCATCTTACGACAGCGGTTTATAATTGAATATTCATTTTGAATTTACAAAAATTATGATAAAATACAAGTGTTATTTTTACACTATTTAACATATTTTACACAAACGTTTGTAAATAAGCTATTTGAAATTTCATAAGTAAGCCACCTTTTCGCACAGATCGTAAAATGACTTTAAAAGTTTTTTTAAGGTTGTTTTGACCGCCCTATAACATAGAACTTTACAAGCGATTGCATGAATAAAAACATCTTTACAATATCGAAATTATATTAGTGCAGATAAAATGAAAAGACAGCTTTTCATGCCTTCTAATTACATCTATAATTAATTTAATAAAAATAGCCAAAATTGCTGGATACCGCAGTAATTAAACAGCACTTATTAAGAGATAAGAAAAAAAACTCCAGGAGAGCAAATAGAAAGGTAGGCAATTTAAAACACGCTGTAATCCTTTGATGCCAGCGTGCTTAATTAATACTTAATGGGATAATCTTGCATAAATTCAAATTGGTAGCCTTCGCTTTTGAGTGCATCAATTAACAAAGACAATTCCTGCTGTCCCTTTTTCGTTTGGAACATATCATCATGCATCAAGAAAACGACATTGTTCGGTACCATTGAACTCTTGTTGTTCATATAATTCCTAATGTGACTTAAGGTCGATTCTTGACTCTGAATGGGTGCTCCAGTGACACTATTGAGTCTCCACTCCACATCCCAACCATAAATCGTATATCCATTTTTATGAAGCAAATCCGCCGTACTGGCCCCGTTCTTGAGGTCGATCTTTCGAACATTTTCATAGATCCAGATATTCCTTCCTGGAAGTCGAACGATTTTATGCTTCAAGTTGAGATCTGTTTCATTTTTTTCAAAATCAGCAAAAGCCTTTTGAGGGTTATTATAAAATCTAGAATATTGATTATTTGCGTGTGTATAACTATGATTGTAACACGCTACAAGAGGATTTGATTCATATCGCGCAAGATCACGTTTCCTACCTTTACTCATATTGGCGTGCTTACCAATAAGGAATACGCTAACTTTGATATTTTTCTCCTTCGCAATGGAGTCAATAAAAGCACTACCAATTAATGGACCGTCATCAAAAGTTAAATAAATATGTTTAGGGTGTCTATCAAAAGCTTTACGCAAGGAATCTTTAAGTTCACGCTTTTGCTGTCTTACGGAAATAGGATGCAGACTGTCAACCGTAAAATGAATCTGATTTTTTTGAAGAGAATCCCATCTGTCCAACAAATGCGGTATCTTTTCCTCAACCTTTAATTGCTCTGTAATTGTATCTTTCAGATCCCCCTTTCCTAAAACCTTATTTGAAAAATCTTTACATGACGTCATACTTAACATCACGCTACATGTGAAAATTAAGGCAAACAACCTGCTACACTTCATATCAATCGCTATAACTTTAATGACTTTCTTTTTCCAAAATTAGTATAAAAAACCCTTCTTTCGTCCATAAAATATTTTAAATTCTTTTTCTCTATGTCGATAATACAATGCAATAAACTATGCATCTTTTTTTTATGAAGTAAATTGTATACTTAAAGTCCGATTGAAGAAACAATCGTGCCAGTTTTATAGAATACCATTCATGAAGATCATTGCCGCTTCTTAAAAATCAAAGCTTTGTTATATTCAAAATTCATACGTGCAATATTCAATACGGATATACCTTGAGGACACTCTACCTCACAGGCTTCCGTATTTGAGCAGTGACCGAAAGACTCCATATCCATTTGACTTACCATATTTAAAACCCGCAAGCTACGCTCTTCTTTACCCTGTGGAAGTAAAGCCATATGCGTAATCTTCGCAGCAGTAAAAAGAGCAGCACTACCATTTTTACAGGTCGCTACACAAGCACCACAACCTATACAGGCAGCAGAGTCAAATGCAGATTCCGCTAATTCGTGAGCAATAGGAATAACGGTCGCATCTGGAGCTTGCCCAGTATTAATGGATACAAATCCGCCCGAAGAAATAATTCGGTCAAATGCTGATCGATCCACTTTTAGATCTTTTTTTACCTGAAATGCAGCCGAACGGAAGGGTTCTATAGTTATCGTATCGTTATCGTTAAATGAACGTAAATGTAGCTGGCAGGTGGTGGTATGTTTAAGTGGTCCATGAGCAATTCCATTGATCATCAATCCACACTGACCACAGATGCCCTCGCGACAGTCATGATCGAACTCTATAGGGTCATCGCCTTGCGTAATGAGCTGCTCATTTAAGGTATCCATCATCTCCAAAAATGACATATGGGGATTAAGGTCATTTAAAGTGTAGGTCACTAACTTTCCTGTGGCATTGCGATCCTTCTGGCGCCATATTTTAAGATATAAATCCATAATTGTTCGTTTTATTTGTAGCTTCTTACTGTCGGCTCTATTTCTTCAAAAGTCAAGGGCTCTTTGACTAATTCAGGTTGTTCACTTTCTCCCTTCCAAGACCATGCTGAAATAAATTGGTAATCCGCGTCATTGCGTAATGCTTCACCATCTGCTGTTTGGTATTCTTCCCTAAAATGTGCCCCACAGGATTCGTTCCTTGTCAACGCATCATAACACATCAGTTCGCCGATTTCAAAATAATCCGCTACTCGTCCAGCTTTCTCCAATTCAGTATTTAATGTACTAGCCACACCGCTAACAATGACCTCATTATAAAATTCCTGTTTGAGCTTTTGAATCTCCCCAATTGCATAGCGAAGGCCCTTTTCATTTCGTGACAGCCCACAGTAATCATAAAGTATTTTACCAAGTGTTTTATGAAAATAATCAACAGTTTTCCTACCTTTGATTTTCAAAAATCTATCAATTTGCTTCCTAACCTGTTCCTCTGCACGTACAAATTCAATATGATCTGTAGAAATTTTACCCGTATGGATATCGTTTGCCAGATAATTTGCAATCGTATAGGGTGCAATGAAATAGCCGTCCACAGAAGCTTGAAGTAAAGAATTAGCGCCAAGTCTATTGGCGCCATGGTCTGCAAAATTAGCTTCACCTAAGGCAAATAACCCTGTTAGACTTGTCATCAGTTCATAATCCACCCACAATCCACCCATGGAAAAATGTGCGGAAGGTGAAATCATCATCGGTTCTTTATAAGCATCATATCCGGTTATCTTTTCATACATATCAAATAGGTTACCATACTTCTCTTGTATTTTCTGTTTTCCTTGTTCTCGAATAGCTTTCGCAAAATCAAGATAAACGGCATTTTTAAGCGGACCAATGCCAAAGCCGGCATCGATGCGTTCCTTCGCTGCCCGCGATGAAATATCCCTTGGCGCGAGATTGCCAAATGCGGGATAGCGCCGTTCCAAATAGTAATCCCTTTCTTCTTCGGGGATAGCGTTCGCGTCCCGTGTCTCACCCCTATGTAGTGGAACCCAAATCCTTCCATCGTTACGCAAAGACTCAGACATTAATGTCAATTTAGATTGATAATCGCCAGACTGTGGCAACGATGTGGGATGAATCTGAATCCAGCTCGGCGAGGCCATTAACGCTCCTTTTTTATGCGCTCGCCAGATTGCAGAGCCGTTACAGCCCATTGCCAAGGTAGATAGATAATAAATCTTCCCGTAGCCTCCAGTGGCCAATATAACGGTGTGTGCAGCATGTCGTTGTATTTCTCCGGTGTCGAGATTTCTAACAATAATACCCCGGGCCTTCCCATCAATAACAACAATATCGAGCATTTCGTGCCTAGAGAAAAGCTGTACGGCACCTTTACCCACTTGACGCATAAGCGCCTGATAAGCGCCCAAAAGAAGTTGTTGCCCAGTTTGACCTCTTGCATAGAATGTACGGCTTACCTGAACACCTCCAAAAGATCGATTATTCAGATAACCTCCGTATTCACGGCCAAAGGGAACGCCCTGGGCTACCGCCTGGTCTATCAAATTGAGCGAACACTCGGCCATACGATAAACGTTGGCCTCACGGGCCCGAAAATCTCCCCCTTTGAGCGTATCAACAAACATGCGATAGACACTGTCCCCATCATTTTTGTAATTCTTCGCCGCATTTACGCCACCTTGAGCAGCCACTGAATGCGCCCTTCTTGGACTATCCTGAAAGCAAAAAGATTTTACTTGATAGCCCATTTCGCCAAGCGAAGCAGCTATCGAACTGCCCGCAAGCCCAGTACCCACAACGATAACATCCAGCTTTTTACGATTCGCAGGATTAACAAGCTTGGCAGTTTTTTTATAGAGCGTCCATTTCTGATCCAATGGTCCACCCGGAATTTTTGAATTTAATGCCATGAATTCCCTTCCTTATTTTACTGTAAAAAATATATAAATAGGCATCAATGCAAAACCAATGCTGATGATGACAGAATAGCTGATACCGATGATCTTAAACCATTTAACAAATTTGGGGTGGAATACGCCTAAAGTTCGAATCGCACTATGAATCCCATGAATAAGATGATAGCAGAGAGCAGCCATGGAGAATACGTAAATAACCACATACCACCATTGCTTAAACACCTCTACGACAAGTATGTACAAATCTTTATTGCCCCGATCATCAAGTGGTGGAGCACCAAATTTGTACACATACCAAAAATTTTGAAAATGGATAACCAAAAAGATCAGTATAAGGGTTCCGAGAATTCCCATATTGCGCGAATACCACTTGCTCGCCCTCCCACGGCGATCGGACACATAATTTGCTCCAGCCCTTTTATTATGTAATGTGATCATTAACCCGTCCAAAGCATGTAAAATAATGCTTAGATAAAGTAAATAAGAAATCAATTTAATCAAGATATTGCCTGAAAGAAAATGCGAGTAAGCATTAAATTGTAAATGCGCTTGTTCCTGAGGCAAGAAGAGCTGCAAGTTTCCCAAAAAGTGAATCAGTAAAAAGAATACTAAAAACAATCCCGTCAGACACATGAGCATCTTTTTAGCTAAAGTAGATAACATAATAAGATCTTAATTTTAATAATAACCTATAACTTTCATCCAAAGTCCACCTACCCCCATATAAATCACCAACAATACAATGCCTATTTCAATTCCCCGCAGCCACCAGGATTTTAAATCTACATAACCACTTCCAAAGAACACAGGTGCGGGGCCATGTCCGTAATGCGTTAAGACACCATAGATAGAACCCAGAAATCCGAGCATCATTGCCAGTAACATCGGTGGAATACCTAGTGAAATGCCAACGCCAAGCAAAGCGGCATACATCGCCGCCACATGGGCGGTAGCACTGGCAAAAATGTAATGACTAAAGAAATAAACAAGAATAATGACAGGAAAAGCAATTTGCCAACTTAAATCACCAATCTGTACTTTAATTAAATCACTAAACCAGCCAATGAAACCAAGTTCATTTAAAGAACTAGCCATCATCACTAACACAGCAAACCAAACAATTGTATCCCAAGCACCTTTTTCGGCCTTGACGTCCTCCCAAGTCAATACAGAAGTTAGCAATAGAAGCGTCAATCCTATGAAAGCAGTTGTTGTAGCGTCTATTGAAAAGGAGCCACCAAAAATCCACAATGCCAATAAAATAAAGAATGCCAGCAGCATTAACCATTCGTTTTTGGAAATTGGGCCCATCTCCTTCAGTTTTTGTGCAGCCATTCTAGGAGCGTCACCTGTTTTTTTTAATTCAGGTGGATATAACTTATAAAGAACAAGCGGTACAATAAAAAAAGCAACGATACCAGGAACAAACCCTGCAACTGCCCAAGACATCCAAGTAATGTCTATTCCGAGATTTGCAGCAAATTTTTGACACATTGGATTACTCGCAGTGCCTGTCAAAAACATGGAAGATGCGATCAGATTCATGTAATAACTGTTTAAAGTTAAATAAGATCCTAATTTTCGATGTGTCTCTGGCTTGTCAGGAACTGAATCAAAACTAATCGCCATAGATTTCATAATTGGATAGATAATTCCTCCACCACGAGCAGTATTGCTCGGGATAGCCGGAGCCAGACAGACATCTGCTAAACCCAATCCATAAGCCAGTCCCAGCGAACTCTTTCCAAAAACACGAATGAAAAGAAAAGCAATCCTATTGCCCAGACCAGTTTTGATAAAGCCACGCGCGATAAAAAAAGAGATTCCTATCAGCCAGATAACTTTGTCGCCAAATCCAGTCAAAGCTTTAGTAATGGACTTACCCGCATCTCCAGGAGCCAAGACTTGAGTGAGTGCCGTAAACGCAATAGCCATCATACACATAGTCCCCATGGGCGCAGCTTTTAGAATGATACCGAGAATAGTGGCGGCAAAAATTGCAAATAAATGCCAAGCTTCTGGACGGACGCCTTTCGGTATTGGGATAAACCATAAAATGAGTGCTACCAGAATAGTAATGGCAACATTTTTAATACTGATTTCTTTCATGTTAAATGTAGTTTAATTGGTTAGAATCGACTCTGTACTTGAACGATAAATAAGTTTTTATTGAACTCAGAAGTATTCACAGTTTGCTTTTTATATCGGTCCAATTGCACCCCCAACTGTATCCTTGCCCCATAATTCTTTAAAAACTCTAACCCAAACATTGGCGTGTATGTTTGGTGTGCATTTGCGTGAAGCTTATAATTAGGATCAATGTATTCGTAACGACAAGATAGCTCGAAAGCACTTAAATTGAAATAATTCACTTCGTACCTCAAATTTGGAAGAAAATAAATTCCTCGAACTAAGTAATCACTCAATTTAGAGCTACGAGTATTTTCATTCAACGAATAATACAAATTATGATTAATTGCTTGTTTTGCCTCTAATTGCATATCCAGATTCCAGCGTTTAGCTAAGTTCACATGACCAGTCAAATCGACTCCAAATGCATGTACTTGCCGCTTCATGACTTCACCAATCCCCCCATTAATCCCCAGGTTGAAACCATACCTCTTCGAAAGTCCAAAGACCAATCTAGTAGCATACTGTTTACCGTTATCCATATCAACCACCTGATTCTTTCCATTTCCATTCACGACAGACAAAGAATAACTAAAAGGAACCTCACCGAGATTGGTCTCCCCCGTTGCAGCGACACCTATTTGAAAACTGGCCCAGCCCAGTTTGCCGAATTCGAGATACTGATTTGACCAGTCTAAAGATTTGATAATGTCGATGGGATAGGTTTCCTCAATACCAAACCACGGGCGAAACTGCCCCACAGTAATGGCCAGTTTGGGACTAAAAGTATATTTCAAATAAGCATTTTCAAGTACTTTTGTTTTTGGATCGCTTTTAAAATCGGCAAGATTAGCCAAAACAGCAACCTCAGTACGCTTACTAATTTGAGCACGCATTTGCACGCGCATATACTTCACCATAAAGTTATTATCGGTGCCCGTCCCGTCACTGTGATGCAGTCCATTGACATCCACATCTTTTGTTCCACTCACAAGATATCTCGCCTGAAATAAACCTTTGATCTGAAGCTTGGTATAAATTACATTATCTTTCACTTCCTTAATAGAATCTACTTTGCTCTGCTGTACCGCCGATACTTGCCCTTTAACTAGGTTACATAATAGCAAGCATGCAATAAGGATTGGAATATAGGGTCTCTTCATACCAAAATAAATGAACTTAACCAGTAGCCAGCACCACTTTTGCTGTTAATAATATTATTTCTTTGTGTTAGTCTTATAGAGACAACACAAAGCTTTAGAAAATGTTTTCTTATTTAATGAATTAATAATGGTAAGAAAATCAATCGAATCAGCATATATTAAAACTTAAATTACAAGTTTTTATGTAATTTCACGGCACGCATCACACCAGGAAACTTTTAAATCTGCAGATTCAGCTAATTATAAGTCTTTTGATGTACTTTTCATAGTCTGCATACATTATGCGATGAAACTCTTAGAATAAATAAATATTATGAAGGAAAAATTAATTAGGAATTGTACTATCGCACCATTACTTCTTATCATTACCTGTTTATCATTGCAGGTAGCTCATGCAGCTGACAAAGAAAAGCCAGCGATGTTTTGGACGTGGTTAGATTATAATGTAAATACAAACTTCGATTCCATTTGTCAGGAAATGAACTATCTAGGAATCGATGGTGTAATGTTAAATGCTGCGAGTCCAGACGAATATCGCGTAGCAATTCCAATTGCAAAAAAATACGGCATCCAAGTCATCGCATGGCTTTGGACAATGAACTTAGAACACGACAGAGACAAAGTGCTACAAGAGCACCCCGATTGGTTTAGCGTCAATCGTAACGGAAAAAGTTTGGCCGATACAACGGCATATGTGAGTTATTATAAGTTCCTGTCGCCTGTTGTTCCCGGCGTGAAGGAATACACTCGACAGAAAATTGAATCTTATTGTGAAGTTGAAGGACTTGCCGGTATCTCTATCGATTACAATCGCTATGTAGATGTTGTCCTTCCCACGACACTTTGGCCAAAATACAATATTGTACAGGATCGTGAATATCCAGCTTGGGATTACGGCTATCACCCCATCGCGATAGAAAAGTTTAAAAAACAGTATGGCTATGACCCTAGAGCACAAAAAGATCCATCAAATGATTTAAAATGGCGCCAATTTCGTTGTGACCAGATCACCGAGATAGCCAATATGATTGCTGAGATTGTCCATTCCCATGGTAAAATCATGGCTGCATCACCTTTCCCAACACCAAAAATGGCTGCACGCATGGTACGTCAAGACTGGGGGAAGTGGAATTTAGATCTAGTTTTTCCAATGGTGTATAGCAATTTCTATACGGAAGACTCAAGCTTTATTAGCGATTGTACGGTAGAAAATTTACGTGATAAGGGCGACAATACAACATTGTATTGTGGGCTGATGGCCAAAAATGATGCAGAAATACTGAGCGATATGGATGAGGCGTTGAACAATGGTGCGCAAGGAATCTCTATCTTCACTATCCACAACTTAAAAGATCCTGAGATCAAGAGAAAATTTAGCGCTTATACGGCCGCTGCAAAAGCAAGAAAAGCGCAAAATCATGGAACACTGACACACTCTACCAATGTAAAAATTGAAAATAATCCGTTCAAAAAAGACGGAATAATGAAGTTAGTAAATCAAAAGATACAAGACTTAGTTCGTTCTGAAAACCCCGCAGCACGCCAGATCGTGTTATCAAAATATAAGAAAATTGATGCTTACGATGTCACGAGAAAATACCTCGTAACGGATAAGATAAGTAAAAAGAGCTTTTACGTGACTTTCTTTTTCTATGGAGAAATACTCTCAGGCTGGAATGTCGACCCCGTGCCAAGTACTGTCTAATTATCCATATAGTAAAAGATGCTAAAATTTACATATTTCAGCATCTTTTAATTTTTCATGCACTGTTCCCTATCTTTGCAATGGACAAATAATTTAAAAATGAGAAAAAATTTCAGATTAATAGCCTGCATAATCGGTCTGATATCTTGCGGATCAATCCCGGTATCCTTTGCTCAAAAGAATACTGAAAATCACTCGGGTACGAATAAAAGTGTAAAAATTGATAAGCCACTATTGGAAAAAATATGGACTACAAATAAAATGTCATTCAATGCAGGAAAAGTTGCTAATTACATTCCTGAATTAGGTAAAGCCAATGCAGCATCCTCAGCCCTTTCGGTTGTAAATAGCGATGGAACAATAGTGAATGTCGGTGATGTAAAACAGAGATTTACCATGCAGAGCATTTCAAAAATTGTTTCATTGATGGTTGCCGTATTAGATAATAGTGAACAGGATATTTTTAATAAGATGGGTTACTACGGCACAGAAAAGCCTTTCAATCACTTTGCTAATCTGGAAACTACGGGCAAGCCCCTCAATCCAATGATGAATGCTGGAGCTATTCTAACAACATCACTTATTAAAGGGAAAGGTGAAGAACCCTTTATTAAAATACTTGATATGATTCGATTTATAACCAACAATGAAGCTATTAATTACAGTAAATCTGTATACAACTCGGAAAGGGAAACTGGTCATCGAAACAGAGGCATGTTTTATATCATGCGCAGCAATGGACTTATTGAAACTGAGGGTGAAGACAAACTCAACAATTATTTTAAGCAATGCTCAATTGAGGTAACAGCTGAAGATCTGGCTAAAATAGGATTCTTTTTTGCCAATCATTGCATACGCTATGATGGAAATAGAAAATACTACAATCCAAGCCTGTCCCAACTTATCTTATCACAGATGCTTATTGCGGGAATGTATGAATTCAGCGGAGAGTACGCCAGAACTGTCGGTCTTCCTAGCAAATCTGGAGTTGGCGGCGGTATTGCAGTAAGTGTACCGAATAAAATGGGTATTGGTGCGTATAGTCCAGCACTGGATCAAAATGGCAACTCTGTTGCAGCATATCGTATGATATTGGATCTAGTGAAAGAAAAATCACTAAGTCTCTTTAATTAAATTTTTGTCTATCCTAGCAGATCAAGGATGTATTTAAGCATAGAGAAACACCACACGGTCACCACAAAAAAGAACCCCGCCTAGCGGGATCCATTCAAACAAACAACTTATTTCCAGCCTCCTCCCAAATCTTTATAGATATTGACAACAGCATTGAGCTGCTGCTTCTTTGTTTCTATCAATTCAAGCTTTGAATCCAGTACATCACGTTGTGTCATTAAAACCTCCATATAGTCTGCCCTCGCTGATTTAAATAGATCGTTGGACACGGTGACGGAATTATTAAGGACCTCAACTTGCTTTGTTTTGAAATTGTAGCTGCGACCAAGGTTTTCAATATTTGAAAGTTGAGTAGAGACTTCTAAGTAAGCATTCAGAATTGTTTTTTCGTAATTATAAACAGCCTGTATTTGTTTTGCGTTGGCCGTATTAAATTCTGCTTTAAGCCCATTTTTATTAATCAATGGTGCCGCAAGCTCCCCGATTAAATTGTATAAAACTGATTCCGGCATCTTGAACAAGTACGAAGGTTTAAATGCCTGTAAACCCAAAGCAGCCGAAATCTCCAGAGAGGGGTAAAACTCTTTCCGTGCAATACTTACATCCAATTTGGCTGCAGCGAGTTCATACTCTGCTTCTCGGATGTCAGGTCTATTGCTTAAGAGTTGGCTGGGTAAACCTGTCTGAACCTTCGCCGGGATCAAATCTACAAAACTACTTTGATCGCGCTTAATCTCCTGCGGAAAACGTCCCAGCAGAAAATTAATACGATTTTCTGTTTCCTTGATCTGTTGTCTAGTTTCAAACTCCATGCCCTTGGTTTTCAAAACCTCAGCCTCAAACTTTTGCACCGCAAGTTCAGTTACACGGGCTGCCTGTTTCTGCAGTCGTATTACCGCAAGCGCATTGTCCTGTAATTCAATATTCTGTTTGATAATAGTCAATTGATTGTCCAATGCCAATAATTCATAATACGAGCGGGCAACTTCAGCAATAAGACTACTCAATACAAAATTTTTCCCCTCTACTGTAGCAAGATAACGATTGAGCGCAGCTTGCTCGCCATCTTTTAGTTTTTTCCAAACGTCAATTTCCCAACTTGCGTACGCGCCAATAGTCAAATCTCCTAGCGGATCGGGCATTTCTTTTCCAGGCGCAATTTCTGTACTAGCATCACCGGCACCCTGGCTGGTATATCGTCCAACTTTTTCAACACCACCACCTGCACGTAGACCAACGGTAGGTTTTAATGCTCCTTTCCGTAACAAAATATCATTCTTTGCAATTGCCAATTCCTGCAATGTAACATTCAACTCCTGATTATTTTTCAACGCTGTATCTATCAATACAACTAAATTTGGATCCGTAAAAAATTCACGCCACTTAACCGACGCTGTGTTCGTTGTATCTGATTTAACGACATCTATATACTGGTTAGGAACAAACTTATTCTCCTGTATTGATGTCGCTTTAGGGACTTTACATCCCGTCACTGCTGCTGAAAGCGAAAATGCAATGACCCATTTTATTTTGCTGCGATTAGTCATTATTATCAAGTTCTTCAGTTAATGGATTTTCATCTTCGTGTTTAATAAGCTTACGTTTGGAGGCAATGGTTCCGAAGATATAGTATAAGCCTGGTATCACCAAGATACCGAAAACGGTCCCAAACAACATACCCCCCGCAGCAGCTGTACCAATCGTACGGTTTCCTATCGCACCAGGCCCTGAAGCCATAACCAATGGAATCAGCCCTGCGATAAAAGCAAAAGATGTCATCAAGATTGGTCTAAACCTTACTTTTGCTCCGTCCAAGGCAGCTTCAATAATGCTCAATCCTTGCGAATGCCGTTGAGCAGCAAACTCAACAATCAAAACTGCATTCTTGCCAAGTAGCCCGATAAGCATGACCAATGCGACCTGTGCATAAATATTATTTTCCAACCCCAATAGCTTCAACAGTAGAAATGCGCCGAAGATTCCAATTGGTAAAGAAAGTAACACCGCAAAAGGCATTATAAAGCTCTCATATTGAGCAGAAAGAATTAAATAAACGAAGCCGAGACAGATCAAAAAGATGTAAATCGCCTGATTTCCACGCCCTACTTGATCCTTGGAGATACCAGCCCAGTCAATACCATAGCCCCGGGGTAAAGTTTTGGCCGCGACTTCATTAATCACTTGAATCGCTTCACCACTACTGTAGCCGGACGCGGCAGAGCCTGAAATTTCAGAGGCCAAATACATATTGTGCCGCGTGATCTCAGAAAGACCGTACACCTTCTCCATATGCATAAATGCTGAAAATGGGACCATTTCATCCTTTTCATTCTTCACATACAGCTTTAAGATATCTTCTGGCAAGGCCCTATATTGTGGCAAAGCCTGAACCATAACTTTGTATTGACGGTCGTATTTGATAAAATTCGTTTCGTAGTTACTACCGACCAAAGTGGAGAGTGTATTCAGCGCATTGTCGATCGTAACACCCTTTTGTTGCGCTAGATCATTGTCTATATGCAACATGTACTGTGGAAAACTCGCACTATAGAACGTAAATACGGATGATAATTCAGGCCTTCTGTTCAATTCACGTACGAAATCCTTACTTACCGTTTCCATTTTTTTGTAATCGCCAGAACCGGCTTTGTCTAGAAGACGAAGCTCAAATCCACCCGCAGCACCATAACCTGGTACAGCAGGCGGTTGGAAAAATTCGATGGATGCCCCTGGTATATTTTTGGCGGCAGCCTCAAGCTGCTCAATAATCTCCTGTGAAGACTCTTTACGATCCTCCCAGCTTTTGAGATTGATCAAACAAGTTCCTGTATTCGCACCTGTGCCTTCGGTTAGGATTTCATAACCCGCTAATGAAGATACGGATTGCACACCATCTATATTTTCCGCTTCTTTTTGCAAGGTTTGAGCAGCCAAATTCGTCCGTTCCAATGTTGAGCCTGGAGGCGTTTGAATAATGGCATAGATCATCCCCTGATCTTCATTGGGAATAAAACCTGCAGGAACAGAATTGTTCAAAAAATATGCACCAATACAAAAGCCAATCAAGACTATAAATGTAAATAACCGTTTATCTAAAATGCCTTTCAACAAGTAAACATATTTGTTGGACATCTTATCGAACAATCTATTGAAAGAATCCAGAAATTTATCGATTATGGATTTCTTTCTTGGCTTGCCATGACTATTCTTCAGCATGATCGCACACAGCGCAGGCGTTAAAGTTAATGCAACAACACCGGACAAAATAATTGAAGTTGCCATGGTAATGGAAAACTGCCGATAGAATATACCTACGGGACCTGACATAAAAGCAACGGGGATAAAAACTGCTGCCATGAGAAACGTGATTGCGACAATGGCCCCACTGATTTCATGCATCGCTTTTTTAGTAGCCTTGTAAGCTGAAATATGAAGTTCTTCCATTTTCGCATGCACCGCTTCAATAACAACAATCGCATCATCCACAACCACACCTATGGCAAGCACCAGGGCAAATAAGGTGATCAAGTTGATTGTAATACCAAAAAACTGCATGAATAAAAATGATCCGACCAAGGAAACTGGCACTGCAATGGTTGGAATCAACGTGGAGCGCCAGTCGCCCAAGAAAAGGAAAACGACAATAGCGACAAGCACAAATGCTTCCAATAACGTATGAACTACTTTTTCCATGGATGCATCCAAAAACTTGGAAACGTCGTAACTAATTTCATAATCGAGTCCCTTCGGAAAAGATGCCTTCAACTCTTTCATTTTGCTTTTTACATCTTGAATGACCTGAGATGCGTTACTTCCATAAGATTGTTTCAAGACAATCGCCGCAGATGGCTTTCCGTTCAGAGTTGAATAGATATCGTACATCGCCGAGCCAAACTTGATATCCGCAACGTCTTTTAAACGTAGCATTTCGCCATTTTCGCCCGCACGTAAAACGATATTGCCATAACCTTCAGTTGTGGTAAAGCGTCCTGGGTATTTCAATACATATTCGAAAGATTGGGAGGTCATACCGGACGATTCACCAGCTTTACCCGGTGAAGCTTCTAAACTCTGTTCGGATAAGGCTTTCATCACCTCTTCTGCTGATATCTTGTAGGCCGTCATACGATCGGGTTTCAACCAAATACGCATGGCTAATTCACGCGTTCCAAGAATATTTGCCACCCCAACACCATCTACACGACGCAATTCGGACACAATGTTCATGTCCGCATAGTTATACATAAAGTTTCCATCCAGCTCTTTATCTTTACTATAGAGATTAATGTACATCAACATATTAGACTCCTCACGTGTAATTTTTACACCTTCACGCACCACAATTGGTGGAAGTTTATTGACGACTGAGGCCACACGGTTCTGGACATTTAAGGATGCCTGATTAGGATCGGTACCTAAGTTGAAGACCACTTGGATACTCGCTTCACCGTCGTTACCCGCATCAGAAGCCATATATTTCATGCCCGGAACTCCATTAATTGCCCGCTCTAAAGGAATGATAACTGATTTAATCATCAACTCACCATTTGCTCCTGGGTACTCGGCAGTAATATTGACCTTCGGTGGCGATATCGAGGGGAATTGCGTTACAGGAAGCTGCACCATAGAAAGCACACCCAAAAACACAATGATCAGTGATATAACGATCGAAAGTACTGGTCTATTTATAAAACGACTAAACATAAGAATTTAAGTGTAAGGGTCTATTCTGTTTTTAATTTCAAATTGGAAATGGCATCTTTAGGTTGCACGAAGCTGTAACTGATCTTCTCATCTTCCTTCGCTTTCTGAATACCATCCAATAAAAATTTATCGTCTTTTTTAAGACCGCTCGTTACCACATACAGATCAGGTAAAGAGTTGCCAATGGTAATATGACGCGCTTTTAATTTACCATCCTTATCGACTACATACACATATTTACGGTCCTGCATTTCATAAGTTGCTTTCTGCGGAATAATTAAAACCTGTTTCAACGGGAAATTCATGACCACCTTGCCGCTCTCGCCATGTTTTAAAAGACGGTTTGGATTTGGAAACTTCGCTCTAAAAGCAATATTGCCTGTTTCACTATTAAATTCACTTTCTATCGTCTCCACCATACCGCTCTGCGAAAATAGCTCGTTATTAGCAAGCAGTAGACCAACGTGGGAATCTCCACGTTTACTTACATTCGTTTGATAGCTCAAATATTCTGGTTCGGAAACATTAAAATAAACCAGCATCTCGCTATTGTCGGAAAGACTGGTTAATAATTCACCTTCATCCACCAAACTTCCCAGTTTCAACGGAATACGGTCGATAGTTCCGTCAAAAGGTGCTCTGATTTCTGTAAAGGAAAGATGCAATTTCGCAATCGCTGCCTCAGCCTTAGCCTGTTCAAGCTTTGCTTTAGCCATCGCTAATTCATTGGGCGATACGACGTTTTTATCGGCTAGCGTCTTTGTGTTTTGAACCTCAATTTCTGCCACATTCACCTCTGCTGATGATTTACGGTATTCTGCCTCATACATCTTCGGCATAATCCTAAAAAGTAGTTGCCCTTTGTGGACAAATTGTCCTTCGTCGACGAATATCTGTTCTAGATATCCTTTCTCTTGAGCTCTGAGCTCAATATTACGGAAAGATCTGATCTGAGAAACAAAATCCTTACGGATAGTGGTATCCATTTGCACAGGCGAGGTAGTAGTGAATTTCTCTTTTTCTTCCTTTTCTTCCTTTTTGGAAGTACACCCGATTTGGCATATGGTAATTGCCAAACTAGCGAGCATAAATACTCTTTTCATTTGTAAGCGTCTAATTAAAAAATAAGTTTGATTGTTTGTTGTGCCGGATGGTGAAATGACCTCTGCTCGGGCTAATGGTCGCTCAGACTTGCCTATAAGTGTGCAAATTGGATGCAACTAAAAGGAATATCCATCAGGATATCCACCAAAGCATACGAAATTTCGAAGGTTATGTATTAAATTCTCCAGTTTTGTTGAAGAACATATCTTTGAGGGAAAAGATAGGCGATGAAATTGCAAAAAGGAATTTTCTTTGCAAATCGAAAAACAAAAATAAAAAGGACAATTGCAAAGAGCAGCAGCGAAACAAGTTGGGATGTGGCATGCAAATCTTTGGTCAATTGAAAATTTTCATAATCAAATTCCGCTATAACAGGGTTATCGTCGTGTATACTACCATACACAAGCGGGTCGATGTGATCAGCTGATGCGTCAATATACTGCTGTAAATCGGCGTGATTGTGCTGATGCATAAAACTAACGGCCGGCCGATCGGATTCAATGAGCACAGCATGGCTATTACTGCTTCTTATAACTAAGAAGCATAAGAAAAAGAATATGGTAATAACCGTTTTCATTGCGGAGCAAATATACTAGCGTACAAACGAATTTATTGATCTTTAACAAATTTTAACAAAACAATTACAATTGGAAGATTCTTCCTAGAAAAGACTGAGTTGCAACCCCGGTGGATTCTTTCTCTGAGGCACTGCTTCCCCGTACACTGTCCTCCCACCGTATTTCCAGGAATCTCGCTTTTCTTCCGCGATAATTTGCTGAATATCAAACTGTGGCTCAAAATTTCTTTCACTATCCAACACCACCTGATGTAATTTGTGGACGGACTTCAATTTGTCTCCATGACCCAATTTAGATTTTTCAATGCCTTTTTTCAAAATCTGAATACTTTCATCGTAAATAGTTAATGGAACCGGAAATGGATGTCCATCCTTACCCCCATGAGCAAACGAAAATCGAGCCGGATCTTTAAATCGGGATGGTGCGCCATGAATTACTTCGCTGACTAAGGCTAATGATTGCAACGTACGGGGGCCAATCCCCTTTAAAAGAAGTAGATCTTCAAAATCAATTAGTGGACTTTCGCGAGCAACGTATAACATCGCGCCCAATCTTTTTAGATTGACATCCGATGCACGTACATCGTGATGAGATGGCATGACCAATTTAGCGAATTCTTGTATAACTTTAAACGAATCCTCTCCCACCAACGTCATAATACCCGCTCTATTTGCTGCCGCTTCAGCAGCCGTTAAATTGAGGATAATACCCTGTGAAGGACCGGTGATACCCGCATGCGGTTCCTCTACAAACGATTTGATCTTTTCAGAATGCCAATGGTAACGACGGGCAGTCCCATCTTTTTCATGCATACCTTGCTGCACGACTGACCAATTGCCATTATCTGCCACGACAAAATTATGTAAATACAATTGGTAACCGTCTTGAATGGCTGTGTTATCCACCTTCGCAACAAGCTTACTACTGCGAATCAAATCGTTACCATTTAATCCAATCCGATCAGAAACCTGAAGCAGTTCTTGTGGGGTTTGCATGGACAACTTCCCTTTTCCGCCGCAGATGTAGAGTCCCAATGACTTGGCGTCAGGATTAATGGCGCGTTTTAATGCACCCATAACAGCCGTTGTAATCCCCGAGGAATGCCAGTCCATGCCAAGAACAGCTCCAAAGCTTTGAAACCAAAAGGGATCAGCAAGCCTCCTTAAAACCTCATCCTTTCCATAATCCATGAGCATAACTTCCACGATTGAACGCCCTAGAGAAGCCATACGCTCGTAAAGCCACGCAGGTACTTTACCAAAATGCAATGGAAGGTCTGCAGTACCGGATTTCCTCATATTAAACTAAATTTATTAGCACAAATCTATCTCTTTTATTTTTAAAAAGCGAAAAAGGCTAGAATTTATCTAGCCTTTTCATTGTATGAGTAATGATACGTTGCCGACAACTATCGCTTCCTGCTCACTGGCATCACACCGTATATAGCATTTCCACTACTTACCCGTTAGCGCCGACAATAATCCAACGCGGAACGAAGGATCCTTCTCCGAAAACTCAATAGAATGCTTGTAGGTATCAACGTTAAAGAAGAGTTCTGCCGGCTCAGCTTTCTTATTATCCAAGAATAATTTAAAGCTATAGGCCGTTTTTTTTGATAGGTCCGCATTCACCTTATTTGATGAAAATACATTCGGAAGAATCACATCCTTTGTAAAAGAATCAGTTGTCGTTGTCTGAAATAATTCACCTAAAGCTTTAATTAAATTATCAGACTGCGCACCTGACGACGAAATTCTAATTTTACCCTTTGTGAAACCAACATCATCACTGGGCTGACCATTTATGATACCGGCGGGAATAAAATCTACAACCTCAAACTTCGCTCCCACCGTATCCTGCTTGTAAAGAGATTTTGTAATATAGATACGACTTGAATCCGTTTTAACTTCATCAGTAATACGTAAGAAAAAATTCTTTTTCTCAGCTCCTGGAGCACCATTTGTGAACTGCTCGATTTTCACGCCATCAATTTTGTTCGCTGCTGTGGTATCGCTTCCATCAGTTTTCTTCTGATTGGAGTTTCCGCAACCAGCCATCAGCATCGTAGCGGTTGCAAGAAATACTATAGATTGAATCTTGTACATAATGAATTGTTTGTTATCAGTTATCAATGATTATTGCTCTTATAATATTACCATTATTACAGATAACAAACAACTATTATCAATGTTTTTATTTTATTTCAATAAAGCATCATATAAAATTTCCACAGGATGATAAGATTTTCGTCCGACCCCATCTTTGATTTGATGTCTACAAGAGGTGCCTGCTGCGGCAATCAAGGTGTCGGCTTCCGTTTTCCGTACAGCTGGTAACAAAACCAGCTCGGCAACTTTCATTGAAACGTCATAATGCTCGGCCTCATAACCAAATGAACCCGCCATACCACAGCATCCAGAAGGAATTGTCTCTACGCTAAAATTCGTCGGAAATGACAATACCTGTTCCGTAACAGTAACCAGATGGAAAGCCTTTTGGTAACAGTGACCATGAAGCTTGATTTTTCTTGCTGTTGTTGTAAACTGTTCCGGGCGAATACGTCCTGCTTTCATCTCAGTCAGTAAAAATTCATCAATCATCAGCGCATTTTTAGCTATGTTTTGCGCCTCAATACGAATATCGTCATCCACCAGGCTTAAATATTCATCTCTAAACGTAATGATACCGGATGGTTCAACCCCTAAAAGCGGTGTTTCGTCGGTTATTAATCCTTTTAAAAAATGGATATTTTTATTGGCAATTTTCTTTGCTTCTTTCACAAAACCTTTAGAAAGGTAAGTCCGTCCACTTTGCACATGTTTTGGAATAATCACTTCATAGCCCAAGGCAATAAGTAATTTATACGCTGTAATACCGATTTCTGCATCATTATATTCGGTAAACTCATCCGAGAAAAGATAGACCTTACGCTTGGCATCCCTAATAGGACCTTGTGTTTTTACCCACTGGCTCAAGGTTGTTCCATTTACTGTAGGCAGCGAACGTTTAGGTGCAAACCCGACGGTTTTCTTGACCAAGCCAGACAGAAAATCATTTTTTACAACAAAATTATAAAGGGGTGCGACCCACGCCCCCAACTTCTGAGACTGCGTGAAATTAGCAATTAGTTTTGTTCTAAATCCGGCCCCATGTTCATCATAATAATGCTGTAAAAATTCTGCTTTCATTTTAGCCACGTCCACACTCGAAGGACATTCCGTTTTACAACCTTTGCAGCTCAAACACAGATCCATGACTTCTTTAATCTCTTCATGATCGAAACGGTTTTTCTTGGTGGAATTTGTTAAAAACTGTCTTAACATATTCGCTCGTGCGCGTGTAGTATCTTTTTCATCACGCGTAGCCATAAACGAAGGACACATTGTTCCACCAGTAATTTCAGTCTTCCGACAATCTCCCGAGCCTGAACACTTCTCTGCCAATCGAAGAATAGACTCCTCTTTAGAAAAATCGAAATAGGTTTTTATTTCTGTCCGGTTGCTATCATTATCATAACGGAGGTGAGAATCCATTGGCGGTGTGTTGACAATTTTATTTGCGTTAAAAACCCCCTTTGGATCAAAGATAAATTTAACTTCTTCAAGTAATTTGTAGACTTTATCGCCGAGCACCTTGCCAATAAACTCTCCGCGAAGACGACCGTCACCATGCTCGCCACTCAATGAGCCATTATATTTCAAAACTAGGTCACTGGTTTTTTCAAGGATAGAACGAAAAGTACGCTTCCCTGCTGGCGTTTTCAAATTTACGAATGGTTCAATATGCAATTCGCCTGCGCCAGCGTGCGCGTAGTATGACGCATGCACACCCTCTTCCACCAAAAGCTTTTGAATATCACTCACATAAGCAGGGAGATCTTCAGGCGACACCGCACAATCCTCAATCAAATTTACGGGCTGACTATCACCCGGTAAATTACGAATGAGCCCCAGTCCCGCTTTGCGTACATCCCAAACTAAATTCGTCTGCTCTATACCCGTAATATAGGGATAAGCATAACCTAGGCCACGTGCAACGAGATCGGCTTTCAGCGCCATCGCTTTCGCTGCTGTTTCGGCCGCTGTATGCCCTCTAAACTCCACAATCAATAGCGCTTGCGGATCGCCCTCTATAAAAAAACGATTATACTTGTACGTTGGATGCCCAACCGTAAAATCCATGATGTATTTATCCACTAATTCTGAAGCTTCCGGCTTGTGCGCTAAAGCCACAACATTACCATGCATACATTCTACCATATCGGCGAAATGAACACAGAGCAAACCTAGTTCAGGAGGAGGCAAGGGCATTAACTTAAGTTTAGCTTCTATAACGACAGCCAGCGTACCTTCAGAACCCGCCAATAAATTACACATATTAAAAGGAGCCGAACGATCACTTAAAATATCCAGCGCGTAGCCTGTATTTCTTCTTGTGATCGATCGCTTTGGATAGCCGGTTTCAATTGCGCTTAAATGCTGAGGATTGGTCAACAATGAATTCATATGACGATAAATATCCCCCTCGCGGCCAGTCAATAATAATTTATTAAAATAAGCCGCTTCGTCTAAGGTTTCAAATGCCACCTCAGAGCAATCATCCAAGATTACATTTGCTGAAATCAAATTGTGCCGTGTATCGCCCCAGACGATCGAATGCAGGCCCGAAGAGTTATTACCAATCATTCCGCCTATCATGGCGCGACTCGCGGTTGAAGTTTCAGGACCAAACATCAGCCCAAAAGGCTTAAGATAGTTGTTTAAGTCATCGCGAATCACCCCCGGTTGAACTCGAACCCATTGCTCTTCAACATTAAGCTCAATAATATGGTTAAAATAACGGGAAATATCCATAATAATACCATGGCCGACTACCTGGCCTGCCAAGGAAGTGCCGGCAGTACGTGGTATGATAGTAACCTTATTCTGTCGCGCAAAATCAATTAATTTTTTAATATCATCAATATCTGCGGGTATCGCTACGGCCAACGGTTTTTCCTGATAGACAGACGCATCGGTCGAATAGGCTAGCAACATCGTTTGGTCCTTAGTTTCATGGGTATAATAGAGCTCCCCTTTGAGTTGTGAAGCTAATGAGGCTAATTGATTCTGATCTTTCACTTAATCTGCATTTAAAGTATAGAACAAATCTAGTCAAATTTATGCATTGGTAAAAGAGTAGAATGCAAGAAATAACCAAATCAAAAGCAAAAAACGCACAAAAACGCAAACAGGAACATTTGCCATAAATGATAATTATATTTCGTTCCTTCCAACAATGCTTGTATTTTTGTAGCACTACATCATTTAAATTAACGATTGATATTCTTATATGCGTAATCTATTCCTTCGCTATACGCTCCATTCAGATTTTATTATATATACGATTCGCGTACTAATTGGATTCCTTATCGGTTATCCTTTATTTGTATCCTTTCCCCAATATTCTGTTTCTTGGACCCTTATCTCGATTATACTGGTGATTTCTCCACAAGAGAATGAATCAAAAAAAATAGCGATCGATCGGGCCAAATCCAATTTCATAGGATCCGCCATTGGACTGAGCTTATATTTTGTTCCGATCCAGCAACTTTACGCAATGGTAATCGGTATCCTGGCCTCGTTGATTACTTGTAAAGTACTCAACATTATAGCTGTAGCGAGGACATCGATGGTTGCGCTAATTATAGTCTATCTGCATGAACAGGAAAGCCGCTCCTACTTCGCTGCCTTAGATCGCTTTGGTTGTGTTTGTTTAGGTTGTTTAATCGGACTGAGCGTCATACTTTCAACAAGAAATATTATTTTGAAATTAAGAAAACGATACATTTTTTGATCTTAAACTCTGCTCACTAAAAGACAATATATTTATTTTCAGACCATTAACACATTCGATCAAATCAAAGTACCACCATATTCGAACAATATTCACTAACACCAGCAAAACAACAGAATTATATTCATTATTTATTATAATATTTTGAATTTTATACTTTATTGCATACCTTTGCGGTCGAAATGACAAAAGTAGAATATAATTTAGATCAGGTCGATTACAGAATCTTGCGTTTAATGCAGGACAATGGACGTATCAACAACGCCGATATCGCCAGAGAGCTGGGAATGGCACCTTCTGCGATTCTAGAACGGGTAAAAAAGCTCGAGCAAAAAGAGGTAATTTTAAAATACAGTGCAAAGATCAATCCTGCAGCGGTCGATCAAAAACTTTTATCATTTATTTTCATAAAAGCCAATGATATCATTGGTGAACAAACAGTTGGGTTGGCACTTGCCGAAATTCCTGAAGTACAGGAAGTACATGACATTGCAGGTGATGATGGTTACCTGATTAAAGTAAGAACTGCAGATTCGACCGGATTAGTTGATCTAATGCGAAATACTTTAAGTAAAGTGGAAGGGATCATCTCCACCCGTACTACAATTGTACTTCAAACTGTTAAGGAAGATCAGCAGGTCGTAATACCTGAGTAATAGAAAGGAAGTTTAATCATGTTGCAAGGACAAAAAAAGGCCGCTAACCCGTTGATGGTTGTTGTCGCCTATATCATTATTTATGTTGTATGGGGATCCACCTTTTTCTTTATAGAAAAGGCACTACATAGTTTTCCACCATTTATTTTAGGTTCGTTTCGATTTGTTACAGCCAGCGCAATTCTAATGACATATTGCGCAATGAAAGGTTATAAATTGTTTAATAAGCGATCCGTTCAGGAAGCAACAATCGTAGGATTTCTATTGCTTTTTGTCGATATGGCTGGGGTTATCTGGGCCGAACAATATGTTTCAGGTGGTGTTGCTGCCATTATTGCTGCAGCAGCAGCGATCTGGTTTATTTTATTGGATAAACCCAAATGGAAAGAAAATTTCAGCAGTATTAGCACGGTTTTAGGTGTCGCGTTAGGCTTCTGTGGAGTGGTGATGTTATTCGCTGAACAGATTATGTCGACCAATGATAATACCGATGGAACACTTAAGGTGATCGCCCTATCTATTTTAGTATTAGGTTCTATCGCTTGGACCGTAGGGTCTTTGATTTCCAAATATTTCAAAAAATCTGAGAAACAAGAGGAAGAGGATTTACATGTCATGGTGAAGACCGCTTGGCAAATGGTTACTGCAGGTATACTCTTTAATATCACCGCCCTTTTCACCGGTGAGTATACAACATTTACGCTAAGTAGCGTGGCACCGGTGGACTGGTTCAATTTGGGCTACCTAATTACTTTTGGCTCAATCCTCGCCTTTAGCTCCTATATTTGGTTACTACAGGTTCGCCCCGCAATGGAAGTTAGTACGTATGCCTATGTGAATCCAATCATTGCACTTATTTTAAGTCATTTTTTCACTTCGCATGTAGTGACCTCATTGCAGATTTTCGGACTAGCTGTGATCTTATTTTCAGTCTTGTTAATGAACTGGAAAGCGTATCGAGCCAAACTGTCCGCGCGTAGCAAAAGTAGAAAAGTTCTCCAACCAGAGAATAAGTTGGATACCAACCCTATCGCTGAGTCGGAATTAGTACACTAGGTTGTTATTTTTCTAATTATATGGACAAAGCTTAACATACGATGTTAAGCTTTTGTTGTTTTTAAAAATTAGCTAACATTGGATAAGATTTGTTCATATATAATTGGCTAACTTTGCCCAATATTTGGTTAAACGAAAAAAGAATGAAGATATCAAAGCAAATTGCCTTTATTGGTAGCCTTGGATTCGGTTCGCTTTTGATGGTTGCCAGTTGTAGCAAGCAGCTCCATCCAACGCAGAAAGATTTCCAACAATATCATATCAATAGCGATATGCAAGCTGATCCTACAGTCGTATCAATCTACGAGCCCTTCAAACATAAAATGGAAGTTGAGATGAATCGAGTGATAGGACATGCAGACAAAGCGTTGACAAAAGAGAAGACGGCAGAAACATTAATGGGCAATTTTTTTTGTGAAGCCTTGTTGTGGATGAGTGAACACAATGCCCATAACCCTGCGGATTTAGCATTTGCTACTAAGGGTGGAATCCGAAATGATCTGAAAGCAGGCGATATTACCGTTGGACATATTTTCGAGGTGATGCCTTTCGAAAACACTTTAACAATTCTCGAACTCAAGGGAAGTCAAATTCGTCAACTTGCAGACTATATCGCCTCAACACATGGTCAACCCATCGCTGGGATGACGTTGACCATTACAGGCAACAAAGCCCAGGACATTAAAATCAAAGGTTTAGCAATTGAAGACAATAAGTTGTATAAATTGGTAACCTATGATTATCTCGCTAATGGTGGCGACAACCTGACACTGTTGACACAATCTGTATCACGGGCAAATTATCCGCAGCGGATGCGTGAAGGACTGATTGAATACGTGAGTGAATTAACGAAAGAAGGCAAAAAAGTAAATGCAGAATTAGATGGAAGAATTAAAATCAATTAACCGAAGATCATTTATCAAGCAAGTTGGTGGATTTTCTGCTGCAGTTGCATTGGGGTCACTTCCTTTTCAAGCTAACGCTAAGAGCAAAAAAGTAAAACTTACAATCTTACATACCAACGATGTGCATAGCCGCATTGAACCTTTTCCTATGGATGGTGGCAAATATCAAGGATTGGGTGGTGTGGCTCGCCGAAGCACGCTTATCAATAAAATTCGCAAAGAAGAAGAACACCTCCTATTATTAGATGCGGGCGATATGTTTCAAGGTACACCCTATTTTAATCTATTTGGAGGTAAGCTGGAGCTGGATCTCATGACGAAATTGGGGTATGACGCTGGGACATTTGGAAATCACGAATTTGACAATGGACTGGACGGACTTGTGAAATACCTGGACCATGCTAAATTTCCGTTTTTAACGGCCAATTACGACTTTAAAGGAACAGTATTGGAAGGAAAAACCAGCGATTACACCATATTTCATAAGGGTGGTATAAAAATCGGTGTATTCGGGCTCGGTGTAGATATCGAGGGATTGGTAGATCCCAATAACTTTAAGGGAATGAAATATCTGGATCCAATTGAGGTATCCAAAAAGGTGGTAAAGATACTCAAGGAAAAACATAAATGCGATCTCATCATCTGTCTGTCGCATTTAGGTTACCAATATGAAAACGATAAAGTGTCGGATTTGGTGCTTGCAACTAAAACATCAGATATCGACTTAATTATAGGCGGGCATACGCATACATTTTTAAATGAACCCACATTAGTTACCAATTTAAAAGGTACGAAGACCGTTGTGAATCAAGTCGGTTTTGCAGGGATTAATCTGGGGAGGATTGATTTCATTATGGAGCCGGGTTCCAAAAAGAAACAAATGGTGGCGAGCACCTATCAAGTCGATCCTACAATTCCAGCGTCCATGTTGGCATAATTTGATTCACTATTCATAAATGCCAAATTGACTAATCAATTTGGCATTTTTTTTCAAGACAACAAGAAGACTTATAGACTTAAAACACGAGGTTTATATAAGCTGATTTACCCTTTAATGAAAAGAATTTTATCAATATACCTAGACTCCTTTAGAGGACTCTCACAAGCTGCATGGCTGCTTGCTATCGTCATGCTGATCAATAGAATGGGAAGCATGGTGATTCCATTTCTCGGCCTTTACATGACCAGAGTTTTGCACTTCGATATAAAACAAGTCGGAATTGTTTTGATGTGTTATGGCGTTGGCTCCGTCTGTGGATCTTACATAGGAGGCTGGCTGACCGATCGAATTGGTAGTTTCAAGGTTCAGTTCGGAAGTCTTGTGTTGGCCGCTCCTTTATTCCTACTGATACCATACTTTAAAGAGGTACAGTCGCTATCAATCATGATTTTTACGTTAAGCTTGATTTTTGATGCTTTTAGACCTGCAAACTCCGTCTCAGTAGCAAGTTACGCTAAACCCGAAAATATCACCCGCGCCTTTTCATTGAATCGTTTGGCTATCAATCTGGGCTTCTCGATCGGTCCAGCGGTGGCAGGTTTTCTAGCATCCATCTCTTTCAATTGGATATTTTATGGAAATTCCCTTGCCGTTCTCTGTGCAGCAATAATTTTCTTTGTCTTTTTTCATAAAAGACAAAAAAGAAGCGATATCAGATCAAAAAAAGAGACTACACCTGATAATGAAATGCCTCAAAAAGGACGAAATCCTTATACCGATGTGCCATTTATCCTATTCAATATCTTTTGTTGTATCTTCTCTTTTTGTTTTTTTCAGCTGATCACTACCTTACCGATATTCTATCGAGAAGTTCACCATTTGAATGATCACCAAATTGGATTTCTGCTTGGATGGAGCGGCTTCGTCATTGTGTTATTAGAAATGTTTATTGTTCATATTGCCGAGAAGAGATTTTCATTAATTAGCACACTCGTCTTTGGAACATTTTTATGTGCCATTTCATATGCTATGCTAAATTTTACTGGTGGACTTGCTTGGTTATATTTCACATTTTTTATTTTTGGATTGGGAGAAATGCTCACATTGCCTTTTATGGCAACCGTTTCTGTCAATCGGTCTTCCCCGAAAACCCAAGGAGCCTACATGGGCTTCAACTCACTGGCCTTTTCAGCTGCAAATATTTTTTCGCCAATCCTGGGCACAAGTATTGTTGATTCCTTTGGTTTCACAACGCTATGGTGGGCAACTGCATTGAGTTTATCCGTTACAGCCATTGGGTTCTATTTGGTTTTGAAATGGATGAGATAGCTTAAATTGAGTCAATATAAAGGGCGTATTCCATTTTGCAATACGCCCTTTTTTAATTGATCTCATGAACAAACTACCAAATTTTAATCCGCTTATTCACAGGAACAAACATTTTGTCTCCCTCCTTGGTATTCCAAGCTTTGTGAAAAGCGTCCAGGTTAATAATCGGCGCAAAAGCACGATACTGCGCTGGAGAATGGGGATCGGTCTTCACTTGGTTGACCACAAACTCATCCGTTGTTTTGGTCCTCCAAATAGTTGCCCAAGAAAGGAAGAAGCGTTGATCTTGTGTAAACCCATCTATCAATCCAGGATTGCCCTTATCTTTCAAATAAAGTTGCAAGGCATCAAAAGCGACAGATGAGCCGCCCAAATCACCGATGTTCTCGCCCAATGTGAAACGACCGTTTACAAAAACTCCTGGCACAGGTTCATAAGATTCAAATTGACGGACCAATGCATCTGCAGCGGCTTCAAATTTTGCCTTATCACTATCGCTCCACCAGTTGTTCAGATTTCCATTCCCATCATATTTAGCACCCTGATCGTCAAAGCCGTGTGAAAGTTCGTGACCAATTACCGCACCAATACCACCGAAATTAACAGCTGCATCGGCCTTGTAATCATAGAACGGAGGTTGAAGAATAGCCGCGGGAAAGACAATTTCGTTAAACAATGGACTATAATAAGCGTTTACAGTTTGCGGGGTCATCCCCCATTCAGACTTGTCCACTGGCTTATCTTGTTTAGCCAAATTTTGATAAAATGCCCATTTGCTTGATGCCAATACATTTTCATACAACGACGTACCCACTTCAAGTTTGCTATAATCTTTCCACTTATCTGGGTAACCAATTTTAACTTTAAACTTAGCCAGTTTTTCCAAAGCCTTTACTTTTGTGTCGTCAGACATCCAGGTCAAGTCCTTGATATGCTGGCCGAATGCTTTAATCAGATAGCTTACAAGCTCCTCAGCCTCGGCTTTAGCCTTTGGAGGAAAGCTTTCTTTCACATATAATTTACCCAATAGCTCTCCCGCGATGGAGTTAACAAACTCTACGCCGCGCTTGTCTAGCGCACGTTGTTCTTTTTGTCCTTTTAACTTACGCCCCCAAAAATCAAAAGACAGATCGTTTAATTCTTGCGTAGTGTACGACGCCGCGTTATTTAGCACATGAAATGTCAATAACTCTTTAATCACCGGTAAATTTTTAGGATTGAAAACTTTGTCAAGATTTTCATAGTATTTTATTTCCGGTATAATAACCGTGTCAGCCTTAAAACCGACGTCATTTAAGTATTTTGCAATATCGATATTCTTCACGATTTTTTTCAGATCCGCAACAGCGATCGGATTATACCGGCCATTGGCATCCCTTGATTGCTCAACAGTTTTAAGATTTGAGGCCAACTGCTTTTCAAAGGCAACAATTTTCGGCCCCTTTAAATCCCTTGTAAGTTGACCTGATTTGGCATAAAGTGAAGAGATATAAGTCGAATAATCATTTAATGTCTCTTCATTCTTCTTGTCATTTACCTGATAATAGGATCTTCCCAACCCGAGACTTCCTCCACCTAAATATAGCGTATTGACATCTGAATTCTTAAGATGTGCATAAACATAACCACTGAAAAAAGGATTTCCGCCAATAGGCCCCACTTCGACAAGATACTCATACAAGTCGCTGAAATTTTTAATCGCAGCGATTTTATTAAGATATGGCTTAACTGGCTCCAAACCGAGTTTGTTACGCGTCTTCATATCTACGAACGATTTATACAAATCTGCGATCTTCTGATTGTCTGTTCCTTTCTGAAATTCACCTGAAAGTGACTCTTGCAGGACCTTTAATGTAGCAATATCTGTATTTTCACGAAGCTCATCAAATGATCCCCATCGCGCCTTATCGGAAGGAATCTTGACTGTTTTCATCCATTGTCCATTCACAAAATTGTAAAAGTCATCTTGAGGGCGTACGCTTTTATCCATGTAAGTCACATTAATTGCATTGTTTTGCGCATGGCTTATCAATGAACCACAGGTCAGCAGGGCTGCTAAGAGTATGTTTTTCTTCATATAAAATTTAGTTTGTTTATCGCTATATACAAACTTAAGAAAAGTTATTCTATTGTCGATGCAACAAATGAGTTTCAAAAAGCAACTTAGATTATCCGCGACAATTGGAGATTTGTCTTAAAATAGCATACTATTCTAATGGGTTTCGTCGGGATAAAAGCGATTACCCCTGTTTGATTTCCCCCAAATGGATAACATCTTTCAGGTCAAAAGGTGTTTCCTGATAAACGAAGTAATTCAACCAATTATTGAACAACAGATTGGCATGGCTTGTCCACCGAACCAAAGGGCGATTCTCAGGATTATCATCGACATAATAATTGACAGGCATTGCAATCTGCTGACCTTTTTCCAAGTCTCGTTTATATTCTTCGTCCAATGTAAAAGGTGCATATTCCGAGTGTCCAGTCAAATAAAACTCTCGCCCCCCACGGGATGAAGCGATCGCAATGCCCGCTTCCGGAGATTCTGAAAGAATTTCCAAACCATCCTTCGTTAAAAGATCATCCTTTTCAACAGTCGTATGGCGGCTATGGGGGATATAGAATTCATCATCAAACCCCCGAAACAAAGGGTGTCTCTTATCTAAAGCTGTATGCTTAAATACACCAAAAAGCTTCTCTCTTAACGGCTTCTTCTCTACCTCATAAAAATGATATAATGCCGCTTGGGAAGCCCAGCAGATATACAAACTGGAGGTTACATGCGTTCTCGCCCAATCAAAGATCGTCTTGATTTCATTCCAATAGGTCACCTCCTCAAAAGCAACCATTTCAACCGGAGCACCCGTAATGATCATACCATCGTAGAAGTTTTCCTTTACCTCAGTCAGACTCTTGTAAAACATTTCCAAGTGCTCTTCCGGTGTGTTCTTAGAGACATGTGTTTCAAGTCGTAAAAACTCCATTTCCACCTGCAAAGGATTATTAGACAGCAAACGGATAAAATCTGTCTCAGTGGTAATTTTAAGAGGCATTAAATTAAGTACTAAAACACGTAGTGGTCTAATATCTTGCTCATTTGCTCTTAAATCGCTCATGACAAATATATTTTCCTTTTTCAACAGCTCAATGGCAGGAAGGTTATTAGGAAGTTTGACGGGCATAGATAATTTCTCCTTATACAATTAGCATGCAAAATTAGCAAGAAAATGCCGAAAATACTAAATGAAACATAAATTATCTTCCATTATCTTGCTATCTTGAATAATCCTAGAATCTATCCCCAGTCCGATTCTAGCGGTGCAGAAAAAAACAATAAACCCATCAATAAAACACTCCACTACTAAATTCTGTTAGTCCTATTGTACGATGCTTATTTATTGCCATTTTCATAATACCTAACAGAATACCAATAACTTCATTTGATTGCTTCAAAAGGATCAAATACTTAGTTTGACGTTTTTTTTAACCATTCCTAACCACAGGTCGATTTTACATAAAATAGATAAAGGTGTGTGTAAAAGATATTACAAACAAATTTGGGCCTATGAATATTATATACTAAGAAAAATAAGTAGATGAATATGAGCAAAGAGAAATCAATACGCGAAATTGAAATTAACGGAAGATCTTACCATTACAGTTCCATTAAGGACCTTCCGGAAGGTAGCATCAATCACTTACCCTTTAGCATTCGGATATTATTGGAGAATGTTTTGCGTAACCACGATGGATTCAGTATCACGGATGAGCACGTTAATACACTGATCAACTGGTCGCCCCAGCCCGTAGATAAAGATATTCCTTTCAAACCAGCCCGGATTTTAATGCAAGATTTTACAGGAGTACCTGCAGTGGTCGATATGGCATCCTTACGTGCCGAATTTATCCGTCACGGCAAGGATGGACAGAAGATAAATCCTGCCATACCAGTGGATCTCGTGATTGACCACTCCGTTCAGGTAGATTACTTTGGCACTGAATATTCTTATGATAAAAATGTCGCGTTGGAATATGAACGTAACCGCGAGCGTTATGAACTTCTTAAATGGGCGCAGAAAGGATTAGAAAATTTTACTGTCGTTCCACCGGGTATGGGTATCTGTCACCAGGTCAATTTGGAATATCTAGCCAAAGGCGTCGTAGCGCATGACAATTGGCTTTTTCCAGACACATTAGTAGGTACAGACTCGCACACGCCAATGGTCAATGGTATTGGCGTTTTAGGCTGGGGAGTTGGCGGCATAGAAGCTGAAGCAGCCATGCTTGGACAACCCATCTTTTTCACCTGCCCAGAAGTTATAGGTCTCAAGCTCAGTGGAAAAATACCAGGTATATGCACCGCCACGGATATGGTACTTTCCATAACAAAAGTCTTACGCGAAAAAGGCGTTGTCGGAAAATTTGTTGAAGTATTTGGAGAGGGATTAGACAGCCTATCGGTAACAGATCGTGCAACCATCTCAAATATGTCTCCGGAATTTGGCTGTACGGTTACGTATTTTCCAATTGATGATCGAACCCTCGAATACATGCATAGTACCAATCGAAGTGCTGAACAAATTAAAATTGTTGAAGATTATTGCAAAAACAACCTACTTTGGCGTACGGGCAACGAGGATATTCAATATTCTTCGGTGGTAGAATTCGATTTATCCAACCTAGAGCCTACTGTGTCAGGTCCCAAACGTCCTCAAGATAAAATTTTGGTAAAAGATTTAAAGGCTACATTCTCAACACTCTTAGACAGCGAACACCATCGTCAATATGTTCCAGTGCTGCAGCGATCTGAATCAGCATGGCTCGCCGACGGCGGTTCAGGCACAGAGTTTACCTTTGGAAAAGTACCTGTCGACCATGCTTCGCCACATGAAGTTATTCAGGAGTCTATTCATGCCGTTCGCATCAAACACAATCATAAGGAGTATATTGTTAGTGATGGTAGTATTGCCATTGCTGCCATAACGAGCTGTACAAACACATCGAATCCTACCGTCATGATCGGCGCTGGTTTATTGGCTCGAAACGCGATCGAACGCGGACTTCGCACAAAATCTTGGGTAAAAACTTCCTTAGCACCTGGCTCAAAGGTCGTTACCCAATACCTCGAACGATCGGGACTTCGCGCAGATCTTGACGCCCTGCGTTTTCACACCGTGGGCTATGGTTGTACCTCCTGTATTGGAAACTCCGGCCCTCTCCCGCCCCAAATCGCAGAAGCGGTAGAAAAGGGTGAACTGATTGTCGCCTCAGTATTATCTGGCAATCGAAATTTTGAGGCACGTGTGCATCCGCAGGTCAAAATGAATTTTTTGATGTCGCCGATGCTTGTTGTTGCCTATGCCCTCGTCGGGAGAGTTGATATCAACCTATTGGAAGAGCCAATTGATTACGACCCCAACGGTGAGCCTGTATATCTTAAAGATATTTGGCCCACCCGGGAAGATATTATGGAAACCGTCAATGCCTGTGTCAAACAGTCAGATTTTCAAGAAGTTTATGATGTGATCTTCGACGGGTCAACAGATTGGCAAGAACTTGAAGTAAATCTTGACCAGAATTACCAATGGGACAATACTTCCACTTACATCAAGGAATCACCTTTTTTCGAAAATTTACAGGCTGTTCCTAACCCTATACAGGATATTAAAAATGCACGGGTGCTTCTTTATCTCGGCGATTCGGTGACGACGGATCACATATCTCCTGCCGGCTCATTCAAAGAAGACACGGCAGCTGGACAATACCTCAGGTCACATCAGGTAAGTAAAGAAGATTTTAATTCCTATGGATCCAGACGTGGCAACCACGAGGTCATGATGCGCGGAACATTTGCCAATGTACGTATCAAAAACAAAATCGTCGATCGCGAAGGTGGATTTAGTCGCTATTTCCCTAAGAATGAGGTAAAAACGGTGTATGATACTGCTATGAATTACCGTAATGACAATACGCCGCTGATTATATTGGCTGGAAAAGAGTATGGTTCGGGCTCTTCGAGAGATTGGGCGGCCAAGGGGACATTTCTGCTTGGCGTACGGGCTGTAATTGCTGAAAGTTTTGAGCGTATCCATCGAAGCAATCTGGTCGGCATGGGCGTGGCACCACTGGTTTTTATCAATGATGAAAATGCCGAGAAATTAGGCCTAGACGGAACAGAAGTTTATACCATCACAGGACTGGAAACCGACTTAACACCCCATAAACTGCTCGCGGTAACGGCTGTACATGAAACTGGAAAAGTCACCACATTTCAAGTAAAAGCAAGGCTTGATTCGGCCATCGAAATTGAATATTTTAAGAATGACGGCATCCTACAATATGTACTACGTCAATATTTAAAAAATAACTAAGATGTATTAATACGATCCAGGATTTATTAGCATGTAAAGGGCACCCAAAGGTGCCCTTTAACAATTTATACTAAACCCTACCAGAGTTCTACAATGCTCCAACTTGGTACCCAGCATCCCCATGGTGATGTCTATGGCTTTACCAAAGATAGCCTTAAAAAATCAGCATTTGTATCCCTAGAAACAGGTATTTTCTGCGAGTCAAAACATCAAGATCTAATTCATATTAAAATGAAATCATTCCGAAGAATTCCTTATTTTAGCTAAAATCAATACCAACTAGAATCAATGCCAAAACGTTAGCAAATGAAAGAGCTTGTCGAACAAACAATCACTAAACAGACTTTCACAACCGAACTAAAAGAAGTTCAAGAATACTATAAATGCATTTTTGAACAATGCGATTTTCAAAATGTGGAGCTGGTAAACCTCATTTTCGCAAACTGTGAATTTAAGTCTTCCAATGTCTCCAATGTCAGTTTAAATGGGACACAATTAGATCATGTTGTTTTTGATAACTGTAAAATGCTGGGCATAAACTTTAATGCATGCAGTTCATTTTCCTTTCATGTCAATTTCAGCAATTCTGTGCTGGATTACTCCTCTTTTTTTGAAAGAAACCTAAAGAAGTTTAAATTTGAAAACTGCTCTTTGCAACACGTGGATTTTGAACGCGCCAATCTTCAGCATGCGGTATTTAAAAAGACTAATCTATTCAATGCCCGTTTCGTTCAATGTAACCTCGAAGGCTGTGATTTTAGATCGTCCATCAATATACAGCTTGATCCAGACGCCAATCGCATGAAAAAAAGTAAATTTAGCCTAGAACAACTGCCCGGACTATTGCTTAACTATCAATTGACCATTGACTAAATACCAACACCATACATCGATAAGGTCTTGTTGCTTGCTGAAAGAAAAGACCGAAGTGGATTTATCGTTAAAATAACGGATTTCAGGGATACAACGCCTTACTTGCAATCAGGATATTTGTGCTTCAAAGTTTAACAAAATGAAAAAAATATCCTTATCATTCGCAGCCTTTCTGGTAACCAGTACGATGTCGTTTGCTCAAATAAATGAAACGTTCAAGACCAACAATTCGAATGAGCATTCCAGCGACTCAACCGAAGAAAACACAATAGAGAGCAATCAAATGGCTGAAAATCTCTATGTCTTCGAAGATGCCACAACTCGTCTTGTGGGATTAAAAGACAGCGAGAAAAAAACAATTGTACCCGCCCAATATCTTTACATCGCGCCATTTGTCGGAGATATCAGCATAGTTCAATATAAGAATGAGAAATATGGCACTATTAACTCAGTTGGTAAAGTAACAATCCCTTTCAAATATGATTATTTAGGCTATGATCATTACCTTGAACAATTTGTTTTTGGACTAAACGAGAGATATGGAGTGATGGATAAAACCGGAAATATTTTGATTGCAGCAAACTATGATATGATATCGGTCATTAATGGCGGATATGCTATCTTTCAATTAAATAACAACTATGGACTTTTGAATCAAGGTGGTAAAATCGTTATTCCGGCACGATATAGCTACATTTCAGAAAATAATTCAACGCATTTCATTAGCATCGAAAACGACAAGTATAATCTTGCTGACATAAAAATGAATCGGATCATTGCACCTGATTACGATTTTATTTCAATTACCGAAGAACCCAATCTTTTCCTGGCGAGCAAAGATGGAAAATACGGCTATTTAGATGGACAGGGAAAAATAGCAATCCCATTCATATACAGCGGAGCTACTGCTTTCAGTGATGGTATAGCTTCTGTATCTTTAGCGGATTCGGATGATGTAATTTTGATTAATACCAAAGGCGAACGCATAGAAATAGATACAGAAGAAGAAGAAAGTGATGTTAATCAATAACCAACAACAAAAAAGACCGGCTGCAGATGAGGGCACTGAAAAAGTCTCAAGTTTTTAATGAGTCCTAAAGAAATGACTGAGTATCGGGTTTACCTTACTCGGTCATTTTTGTTTAAAGGATT